>JAHJRE010000073.1 GCA_018831055.1 Bacteroidota bacterium | reverse complement strand
TCAACCGACTATACCGCATTGATGAGCAAGGTCATGTCGAACGGGAACGGCAGAATAAAATTTCCGCTGAATGAGCCGGCCGAAGGTAAAAAGAAGAGCCAGATCGAGGAGTATGTCGATTTCTACCAAGGCGCAGGAGTGCAACATGTTGCAATGGCTACCGATGATATCATTCACACCGTTACGGAATTGAAAAACAGAGGCGTTGAGTTTCTTTATGTTCCGGGAAACTATTACGACACGGTGATCGACAGGGTAGGGGAGATCGATGAAAACATGAAAGTATTAAAGAAACTGGGTATTCTGGTCGATCGTGATGATGAGGGATATCTCCTGCAGATTTTCACCCGCCCCGTGCAGGATCGCCCGACAGTGTTCTATGAGATCATCCAGCGCAAAGGCGCCAAATCATTTGGAAAAGGCAATTTTAAAGCGCTCTTCGAAGCAATCGAAGCAGAACAGATGAGAAGGGGAACGTTGTGATTGATAATTCTGTATTCTGTAAATACAATTTACAATTGATTTGTGATTGAAGGATTGAACGAATTAGCGATTTAGTGATTGAATGATTGAAGTATTTTGATATATGATAGATATAAATTCAAAATCATGGCTCTCCATTCCGGTTGATTCTGATTTTCCTATTCAGAACATTCCGTTTGGGATAATTCGGACAAAGGGAAATGCCCCCAGGCCCGCTACTATCATCGGGGATACCGTGATCGACCTCTCGGCAATGGCGGATTTCGGATTCTTCGATAACCTGGGTATCGAAGACCTGACCCCTTTCTACAAACCTTTCCTGAATGATTTCATTGCACTGGGGAAAAAGCATACCAATGCAGTACGGGAAAGAGTCGCTGAGGTATTTTCAGCCGGTAATGATGAACTGAAAGAATACCCCGAAGCCCGGGAAATGATCCTGATACCTGTAAATGACGCAGAAATGCTCATGCCGGTGCAGGTTGGCGATTATACCGATTTTTACTCCAGCCGTGAACATGCTACTAATGTTGGCATGATGTTCCGCGACCCGGATAATGCGCTTCTTCCCAATTGGCTGCATATTCCCGTGGGTTATCACGGAAGAAGCTCTTCCATCGTTGTCAGCGGTACTCACGTTCACCGCCCCAACGGACAAACCAAACCGGATAACGCTCCCCTGCCTGTCTTCGGACCTTCCCGACAACTGGATTTTGAACTGGAAATGGCTTTTATCACCGGAAAATCAACGGAACTGGGAAACAATGTCCCTGTCGACCGCGCCGAAGATTATATTTTTGGTATGGTACTTTTTAACGATCTGTCGGCCCGTGATATCCAGAAATGGGAATATGTACCGCTGGGACCTTTTCTCAGTAAAAGCTTTGCTTCGGTCATTTCCCCCTGGATAGTCACCCTCGAAGCCCTGGAATATTTCCGCACAAAAGGACCTGTCCAGGAACCACAAGTGCTGCCTTACCTGCAGTCGGATGGGGAGAAAACTTTCGATATCAACCTCGAAGTTTTAATACAACCGGAAGGCTCAGTGCCGAATAGCTTTTGCCGGTCTAATTTTAAATATCTTTACTGGAATATGAGCCAGCAACTGGCTCATCAAACGGTAAACGGTTGTAACATCAATGTTGGCGATATGTATGCTTCAGGAACCATCAGCGGCGCTGATCCCGGTTCCTACGGCTCCCTGCTTGAACTGACATGGAAGGGGACAAAACCCGTCCATTTGCCCGATGGTAGCGTGAGGACATTCCTACTGGATGGAGATTCCGTTATCATGAAAGGCTTTTGTGAAAAAGATGGTCTCAGGATAGGTTTTGGTGAGTCAGCTTGTACGTTGCTGCCGGCAAAAAAGATTGTATAATATCTCGGAATATGTTGAAAATCAATCCCCAGGAAATTTCTTCTCCAGAACTCCATCACCGCATCCTGGATACGGTGGTACCCAGGCCTATTGCCTTTGCCAGTACCATAGATGACGAAGGAAATCCCAATCTTTCTCCATTTAGCTTTTTTAACGCGTTTGGGGTAAATCCCACTACGCTGATATTTTCTCCGGGCCGTAGAGGGCGCGACAATACTACCAAACATACGTATGAAAACCTCCGTCTGGTGCCGGAAGTGGTCATCAATACAGTTACATACGATATGGTTCAACAGGTCAGCCTGGCAAGTACCGATTATCCTAAAGGTGTGAATGAGTTTTTAAAGGCGGGTTTTACCATGCTACCCTCCGAAACCGTCAGTCCCTTCAGGGTAAAGGAGTCACCGGTGCATTTCGAATGTAAGGTAAGGGATATCATTGAGACAGGAACCCTTGGAGGAGCCGCGAACCTGGTGATCTGTGAGATTTTGCTGATGCATGTGGATGAACGCATCCTGGATGAAAAAGGCCGGGTGATTCCGGATAAATTGCGCGCTGTGGGGCGCATGGGCCGTGATTACTATACCAAAGCTTATGGAGAGGCCATTTTTGAAGTGGAAAAACCACTGGCCAGGCTGGGAATGGGTATCGATGCCCTTCCTGAGAAAATCCGCCACTCTGCCTTGCTTACCGGTAATGAACTGGGACAGCTCGGAAATGTGGAAAAGATCCCGGAAGATCCCGAGATCAAAGCCGTCATGCTAATGCCGGAAGTAAGACAAATTGTCGATTTTAGCATGAACAGGGAAGACGACCTTTTTCTCCTGGCAAAAAAAATGCTCGCCGCCGGTAAGGCTCAGGAGGCTCTTAAAGTTCTGTTGATTTCGTAATTTTTATTTACCACCTTTGCACAAAACGAATGCATGAGGTGGAGAGGACAAATAACATCCCTGCTTACGAACCGGAACCTGATCTTCCTGGCAGGTATTGCCGCAGGATTCCTCCTCGGCGATAAAACAGCCTTCCTGAAGGATTCCACTACCTATATCATTGGGTTTATCCTCGCGGTGGCTACTTCCGGTTTCCGATTCCGTTCCCTGGTGCCCGTTGTCCGCAATGTGGGCCCCGTTACTTCCTGCGTTTTCCTGAATTATATTGTGTTCGGTGGACTGATGCTTCTGCTGGCCTGGCTGACAGGGGCAACAGGAGCAGTCTGGACCGGTTACGTGGTTATTGCCGCTACTCCTCCGGCTATTGCTATCATCCCTTTCACTTTTAACCTGAAGGGGGATACCCGGTATTCCATCTCCGGTGTCTTTGGCGGTAACCTCCTGGGTATAGTCCTGACACCTTTGATATTCCTGATCTTTATGGGCGACAGCGTGGTAAGCCCTTACAGCCTGCTGCTTATTCTGGTTAAGATGCTCATCATTCCCCTGGCTGTATCCAGGGTTTTTCGCTGGAAAAAGCTCTACCCTTTTATCGATAAAAACCGTGGTATCCTTATCGATTATGGTTTTCTGGTGGTGGCTATGACTGTCATCGGCCTGAGCCGAAACATCATTTTCGGTAATCCTTATTGTGTGCTGATGCCGCTGTCAATCTTCGTATTTCTCATGTTTATCCTGGGAAACCTTTTTAAATGGTGGCTCAGCCGGGTTAACCCCGACCGCGAGATCGTGATGAGCCTCTACCTGATGCTCACTATCAAGAATGCCGGTTTTGCAGCTGTTGTAGCCATCAACCTGTTCCCCGATCTCATGGTAACCCTGCCACCCGCCATACTCAGCGTGCTGCTTCCTCTGTTCTACATTTTCGAATCTACACTCGGCCGCCATTTCTTCTATCGCCGGTCAGGCAAGAAGCTTAAGTCCGTTGCTGATCAATCCGTTTAATTCAGGCCTGTTTTTTTGCAGGTTGTTCAGGTATTCCAGGATGTCTTTTTCCAAACCATTGCCGGTGGCTTTTTCTTTATGTAATATCTCCAGGATCTCCAGTGGGGCAAGCCATTCGGCAGGGTAATGCTGCTTTATTTCCTTCCAGGATGTCTCCAGGGTTTTTGCCCCGGACCCGTGGTTACGCACATCTCTTATTTTTTGGTAGATCTTATGCAGGCGCTGGTTCTTATGACTATGTATGATCTTGTGGGTCTTTTCTTCAGGTATGCGGTAACGCAAACCAAAACCGTCCGGGTCGGCAGGACCGGAAAAGGCCGAAACGATGTCTTCTCCCACCGCCATGTCATAGATTCCCCAGGATGGCTCGAACAGAACCCGCTCGCGGAAAGTGACCCTGCAATCAATGAAACTCAGAAGTATGATCTTGCCTTCCTTTCTGATGATTTCCTGAAGCTTTCCATTGACCCTGACCCCCGATTCGAAATGCAGTGTGCACCGATGACCGGAAACCATCCCAATATGGGTCAGATCTGCGTCATCCATCCTTTCCAGGGGAATGGAAGAGTTGGTGATCTTTCCAACAGGAGAACCAAAGCCTTCATGATGATGTTCTGTACCATGGCCTTCCAGTATCCTGCCTTGATAATTCAGGGTTGTAGGCCCGGTGGTGCGCAGATAAACGGGTTTTTCCATATGGATCACCACCTCGGTGAAGGTACCGGATACCTGCAAGCCGGAACTGTATTCTACGGTGGCTGTATGGTTTGATTCAATGGCTTTCAGGATGCCATCCACTCCTCCATTATTTAATGCCATCCGGTCAGCAAACTCTTCAAGCACTTTGGTGAGGTGAGGAAAATCAGGGGTGACAAATAACTGAGGTTGCCGGGTAGTGATGTCAAAGCCGACATTCATGGCATCCAGGGTGTAAGGGATCTTTTTTACATCATCCTGCAATGCGGAATAGCTTTCCCCTATGGAAGAAAGGAGCCCGGCTCCATAGATCCTGGGTTTATTCAAATCGCCAATAAGCCCGTATTCTACCGTCCACCAATGCAGGTTGCGGATGAGCTGCATCTCCGAAGGAGGCCCTATGTGGGCATTGATCTGCTCCAGCTTTTCCTCCGCCTTCCGGATATTTTCAGGAGAGGTATATGGGTCGGCTTTCAAAATGGAAAGGTGACGGATGGCTTCATATTGTTCGTAATCGGCTTCGGAGGAAAAGGCCCTGGAACCTATCTCCCCGAAGTACTTCAGGTATCCTGCATATTCTTCATCCGCGATGATGGGAGCGTGGCCCGCTGCTTCGTGGATGATATCCGGGGCAGGAGTATATTCCAATTGGTCAATAGGACGAATGTCGGCGGCGATGACCAGCACGTTGTACGCCTGGAACTCCATGAAAGCCGAAGGCGGGATGAAACCGTCGACGGCTACTGCCGCCCAGCCTATTTCTTTCAGGATGCGGTTCATGCCGTACATATGCGGGATCTCATCGATGCTGATACCCGTTTTACGCAATCCTTCGAGGTATGAGCCATGGGCCACCCTGCTCAGGTATTCCACATTCCGCCGCATCACATACCGCCATAAGGCATGGTCCTGGGCGGTGTATTCGTTGTATGGCTGGTCGATGACCAGATCCATCAGGTGCCTGGGAAGCCTTTTCAGGACGTCGTTCAGTTCCATGCTATTTTTATTTGGATTTATTTTACATAGCAAAGATATAAAATTATTTTTACCACCGGTTTATCTGCCGAAGCTTTAGCGAAGGTAGAGATTACACTGATTTGCATAGATTTATAGTTACGGGATGCAGTCCCTACGCTCTTCGCCGGCATATCAAAACCATCGAATATCTCCTACATCCCGCAATCTCCTCAATCGTACAATATATTAGCCGATTGTCGATGGGTTATGCGTAACTTATGTATTTCTCATAGGATCAAAATTCTGATTTATTATTATCTTTGTTATAAACAGGATGGGCATGAAAGCAATTGAATTTAATTCTACAACAAACAAAGAAGGTTATCTTGAGATCAGGTATCGATTGGGTGAAAAAGGGAAAAAAGTGCGTGTGTTGATTCTGTTGGAAGATGATGCAGGAGAGACGGAAGAAGAAAGATTGTGGCTAAAATCAATGGATGAAAACCCGGCTTTTGATTTTCTGAAAGAACCTGAACAAGATATTTATTCACCAAGTGATGGAGAACCCATAAATGACAAATAATCTGGTTGTTCTGGTTCCTTTTCCTTTTTCCGACATGCATATTAAAAAAGTTCGGCCAGCATTATGTTTGACAAATGAGATTGGGGATCATCAGCATATTGTTATTGCATTTATTTCAAGCAAAATACCGGAGCCGATTCTAGAAAGTGATTTTGTTATCAGGAAAAACAGTTTTGAGGGAAATGATACCGGTCTTGCGGTTGATTCTGTCGTGAGGCTCCATAAATTGACCTCCATTCCCAAAAAATTTATAAGCAGAAAACTTGGCCGAATTAATGATGATACATCGAGGCTGATAAAAAGCAAACTTAAGACGATGTTTCATTGTTAGCGAATAGAGAGGATGCTTTTATATCTGTTCATGAAATACACATTTACGATACCTACGGCCGGATGATTGAAAATGCCCAACCCACCCGGGAAAACACCCGCTACACCTGGCAATGCGCATCATTCCCAAAGGGCTTGTATTTTGTGGGGTGCAGACGGATGAAGGTTGGATTGGGAGAAGGGTGTTTAAATTGAGTGATTGAGGAGATTGCGCGATGTAGCGATATTCGAAGTACCACTCTTCGCCGGCATACCAAAACCATCGAATATCTCATACATCGCGCAATCTTCTCAATCGGGCAATTCATTAGCCGATTGTCGATGAGTAATGAGTAATTTATAATGCCAACATACCCATAACCAAACACAAAAAACAATTCACAATGCGCTTAATAACTTTAATGAGTATCGGGAATGATTAATATCAAGTTACTTGTTCTATGTTTACAGACTGCAGGTAGTGTGGGTGTGGGTGATGAGTGATGATTTGTCGCTTGTAACCTGTCGCCTGTAACTTTGTGGTAATGTTTCCCGATACTCATATAAAATTAAACGGAATGGTTAATCAAAAAGTTATTGACGTATCAGATTTGACACAGGGCACTTACATTTGTTAATTGCAGTGAAAACCAGACGACGGTGAATATTTCCAGGGTCCCGAACGGGATATACTATCTGAGTTTAATTATCGAAAACTCATGCGTTGAAACACATAAACTGATCAAAGGCAGATATTAATTGACCCGGCAGGTGAAATTCTAATATTTCACCTGCTTTTTTTACTATTTTTATAAAACTTTAGAATCTGAGTAATGAAAAAGTATCTATTTTTTCTCTTTGTTTTATTGTTTCTGCATTTAAAGTCATCCGGACAAAACTGGCCTCAAATATATGGCGATGACCTCAAAGCTCAAGTCAGAAGCATGGTTGAAGACTATGACCATGGATATCTGATAGCCGGTCAAATTGACAGAACCGTTCCATCCCAGTGGGGTTGGCTAATTAAGACCGATATTAATGGAAACATTCTCTGGGACAAAAAGTTTGGCTCCTTGGGCTATCAAACATATTTTAACCAAATACAAAAAAATGAAGAGAATGAAACATTTATTGTTGGTTCAACTTCAAAATACGAATCAAGCTATGATGACGACCCGCTTATAATGAAACTTGATGCTTGTGGAGAAATAATATGGTGTACAGTATTAAGATCAGAAGGTAATAATTGTTTGATGAAAATCATTCAACTTGGCAATAATCATATTATCGGATTGCTAAAGTATTTTGGTGGAGATATTGCGAATATCCGGATAAGCCTAGTAGAATTTGATGAGAATGGAAATCCTTTGTGGATCAAACATATGGCGCAGGAAGACACCACCATCTTTAATGAAGAAGGCTGGTTTTTAAATCTTACTTCGGATTCCACTTATCTGATTTCCGGAAGATGTTTTAGCAATGGCATGCAGGCATTTTATATTAATGCGGATAAAAAAGGGGATCAGATATGGGATATTAAATGGCAAGGAGGAGCCTTGAGTTCAAGTAGGCAGACTGTGGAATTTAAAAAAGGAATTTTTTATTCAGCCGGTGCTTACGCTGATAATGGGCCTATAACTCCTTCAATCTTCAAATATAGCATTAATGGAGGAATGATATATCAAAAATATATTTTAGGAGATACCATTAGAGGAGGAGACACTTGGCCATTGTGTATGTATAATGATACTTCCTTGGTTATTGGCCTGGAATGGAGCGAATTTGGTACCGGCGTTGATGATGGAAATAGTGAAGTATTTCTAATAGATACCTTAGGGAATATCATAAAAAGAAGATTCCTGATTGCAGAAGGGCAACCACCTGAGAATACAATTAAAACTTTTGATGACAAAATTTTAGTTATCGGGAATTATTACACCAGCCCCAATTGGGATATTTATCTATGGAAACTAAATCAGCAATTGGAAAATGACTCGGTTTATAACCAAATAATTACGTACGATAGCCTTTGCCCTTACACAATTATTTCCGATACAACGGATTTAAATTGCAATTTATATGTTGATATTATAGATATACCACTCAAAGAGGATTATGATAAGGTAATGAAGCTTTTCCCAAATCCGGTAGGAAATCAGTTGAATGTTGAGTTTGCAGAGAATTTGATCACAGAAAACAGCACATGGATCGCATACGATATTTTTGGCAGAAAGCAAATGGAAATGCGTCTGGATAAAGATCAAAGGACGCTGGAAGTGAACACTTCACTGTTAAAAAGCGGCATCTATATCAGTGTGTTACTTGACCGGGGATATGTTATTTCTAAGGAAAAGTTTATTGTAAATCTACAGTAAAAAATGCCACAAGTCCGGTGATATTAAGATTTCAGTTTTCAATTTCACAAAAAGGCAATCATTAGCGAAGATAAACATCATTTCCCTACCGGACAAAATACCATTACCCTGAATCTCGTAGAATACCCGGCGGGAGTTTATTACTACAGGATCATGATGGACAGGCAAAACCTGCGGGTGGGGAAGGTTGTGCGGAGGTGATTTTGATTGCACGATTGGGAGACGTAACGGTTGCACGATATTCGAAGTGCCGCTCTTCGCCGGCATACCAAAACCATCGAATATCTCATACATCGCGCAATCTCCTCAATCGCGCAATTCATTAGCCGATTGTCGATGAGTTATGAGTAATTTATAATGCCAATATACCCATAACCAAACACAAAAAACAATGCACCATGCGCTCAACAACTTTTTCTGGATTTTCTTGACAAACAACAACATATTGAGTAAATTTGTATGCAACGACCAGTGTTCAGAAATCAGATGGATTTTCTGAAAATGATTTCTGACAGTATTTTGCTTACCCGGATCTTAATATTAGGGACTCCATCCCGTAGAACTTTTTGGTGTGATTAAAATGTATATTGTTGATTATATGGTTGATATGAAGATTTGTAGGGGATGCCATCCTACGGGATGGAGTCCCTTTTTAACCCGCTATACCTGGCAATGCGCATCATTCCCAAAGGGCTTGTATTTTGTGGGGGTGCAGACGGATGAAGGACGGATCGGGAGAAGGGTGTTTAAATTGAGTGATTGAGGAGATTGCCCGATTTCCCGCCATTGGTGCGTGGCCGGGCAATCACCTAATCTATTAATCGATCGTCTATTACCGATGTGTAAACCAAAGTGAACCCATAAATTCTGTCTTTTTTTCTGTGTATTCATTATTCTTATATCTTTGTAATTATGATCACTACAGATGATATTATTAAAAAATTGAATGATTTAATGCCTTTTCTTATCAGAGAATACTCTGTGAAAAGACTGGGCCTGTTTGGTTCGTTCAGTGATAATTCTTATTCAGATAATAGTGATATCGATATCCTGGTTGAATTTGAGAAGCCTGTTGGATGGAAGTTCTTATCTCTGGAGATTTTTTTGGAGGAAGTTTTTAACCGGAAGATCGATTTAGTGACCAAAAATGCTTTGAAAGAGCATATTAAAGACAAAGTTTTGGATCAGGTCAAATACATATAATTTTGGGAAAGGAAAATCGCTCATACAAGATGTTCCTTGATGATATCCGGAATGCTATGACCAGGATTGCTGAATATATCGAAGGATACGATTTTGACCAATTTAAAAAAGGATTATAAAACCGTTGATGCTGTTATAAGAAATTTTGAAGTCATCGGAGAGGCCGCAAGAAACCTGGATGAATCTATAAAAACCAAATACCCGGATGTTCCCTGGAAAGAAATGTATTATTTGAGAAATAAAGTTCTGCATGAATATTTTGGAGTGGATTATGAAATTATCTGGGACATTGCAACAAAATACCTGCCGGGAAATAAGGAACAGATAGAAAAGATACTCAATAGCATTTGATTTATATTTGCTGTTTTACACGCATGCCCCCCTCATGTGGGATTTTCGAAGCTTTATCTCTTCGCCGGCATATCAAAACCATCGAGTATCTCATACGTCGCTCAATCTTCTCAATCGTGCAATTTATTAGCCGCTTGTCGATAAGTGATATGTGATTTGATAAATCATAAAAAATCCATAAATGCAAAGTGTATTTTACAATAATTCGTTATATTTGTAAAAATGACTTTGCAAAATGGAAAAGCTTTTTCAGTATTCATCTTCAAGGATAAACGCCGTCCCATTAGATTTTAAAAGGTATTTATGGGATGAGATAAACTGGAATAACAGGTTGATCGCACTGACGGGTGCAAGAGGAGTGGGAAAAACAACCATGCTTCTCCAATATATAAAGGAGAAACTGAACAGAAATCTGGAAGAAGTGATCTACGTCAGCATGGATGATTTGTTCTTCTCGACAAATAATATTGTGGATTTTGCCGATGCCTTCGTAAAAAGAGGTGGAAAATTTTTATTCCTTGATGAAATACATAAATACAGAAACTGGTCTCAGGAAATTAAGAATATTTACGATTATTTTGCCGATCTGCAGATCGTCATCACAGGGTCATCAGCCCTTGATATTTTCAAAGGGACTGCTGATCTGAGCAGGAGGGCAATTTTATACCGCATGCAGGGGTTGTCGTTCAGGGAGTTTCTCCAAATGAAGTACCATCAAACATTTCCTGTTTTAAGACTTGAGGAGCTACTGGAAAATCCATCGCAACCAATCGAAAATATTTTAAAGGAAATAAAACCCCTCAAATATTTTGAAGAGTATATGCAAAAGGGTTATTATCCGTTTTTTGCTGAAGATGAACAAAGTTACTTTGAACGTTTAAAACAAACAGTAAACCATATACTTGAAGTTGACCTGCCATCGGTTGAAAAGATAGATTTTATTTCGGTTCATCATTTACGTAAACTCTTGTCTATTATTTCAGTAATAGTCCCTTTTAAGCCCAATATATTGAAATTGAGCGAACAGGTGGGCGTTAGCAGGGAAACACTGATGAAGTATTTGTATCTCCTGGAGAGAGCTGACCTTCTGATGCTTTTGCAGTCACGTAACAAAGGGATCAGCAGGATGAACAAGCCTGAAAAGGTCTATCTCAACAATACCAATCTGATGTATGCCCTTTCGGATACCACCGTGAACACCGGAACCCTGAGAGAGACCTTTATTTACAATCAATTACAGGAAAAGTACCCGTTACGATATACCGAAGGTGGTGATTTTCTGGCAGACGGTAAATACACCATTGAGGTAGGAGGAAGCAACAAATCCAGGAAACAGGTCAGGGGAATTCATCATGCATATATTGCTGCTGATAATATAGAGTATGCGCATAACAGTATCATACCGATGTGGTTGTTTGGATTTTTATATTAGCGTCTATTAACGGGTATGTTTCTTTCTGCCCATATTACGGCCATTGCCGGAATTACCCCGGTAGAGGCAGAAATGGGTAGCAGTGTCCGATTTCCCGCCTCAGGCGGGAATTTTCGAAGGGTTTTCTCTTCGCCGGCATTACAAAACCATCGAATATCTCCTACATCGCGCAATCTCCTCAATCGCGCAATCTCCTCAATCGCGCAATAAATTAGCCGATTGTCGACAAGTAATAGGTAGTTTTACAAAATCAGGCCTAATATTGTAAAATATTTTGCAATATTAGGCCTGATTTTGTAAATTTGTAGAATGGTCCAGTTTTAAATGCAATGTACTATCAAAGAGTTATTCACGGAGATATTGAAAAATGGCTTGATAAACCGGAAGTCATTATTATTTATGGTGCCCGTCAGGTGGGAAAAACAACCTTGCTGAAAAAGCTGATCGAAAACAGGAATGATGCTCTGCTCCTGAATTGTGAAACACCTTCTGTTTCACAAATGCTGGAAACAAGAGATACCTCTGCCATTAATGCATTGTTTTCCGGTAAAAAGATCATTGGTCTGGATGAAGCCCAAAGTATCCAGGAGGTTGGGAAACTGCTCAAGCTGATATATGATAATATGCCGCAATTCAAACTCATTGTGACCGGATCAAGCAGTTTTGAGCTGGCCGGCCAACTGGGTGAACCCTTAACAGGCAGAAATATTAAAATCAGACTTCTACCGCTATCTCTTTCAGAAATCAGTAATTCAAAAAGCTTTTCGTGGGCTTTGGAGAACTTAAATACCTTGCTCGTATTTGGTGCTTATCCAGGAATGATGGATACTGATGATAAGCAGAGAAAACTTTCAGAATTGGCAGGAGATTATTTATATAAAGATATACTTGCTTTTGAGAAAGTTAGAAATCCAATGATTATCAGGAAATTGTTAAAAGCATTGGCTTTGCAGGTAGGGTCGGAAGTTTCTGTGAATGAGCTTTCTAACATGCTTGGAGTATCAAGGTATGTAGTGGAAAATTACCTGGATGTTCTGGAGAAATGTTTCATACTGTTTCACCTGGATGCATATAGCTCTAAGCAACGAAATGAGATACGTAAAAGTAAGAAATATTATTTCTACGACAATGGAATCCTTAATGCGGTTACCGGAAATTTCAACCCAGTTCAAAACAGGAATGATGCAGGAAGCTTATGGGAGAATTTCTGTATTTCCGAGAGACTCAAGCATAACTTGAACAACAACAGATATACCCGGGAATATTTTTGGAGAACATACGACGGTGCTGAAATAGATCTTGTTGAAGAAACATCCGGAAAGCTGAAAGCATTTGAGTTTAAATTCGGGTTAAAAAGAAAAAAATGTATCCCGGACAGCTTTTCTTCAGCATACAATGTTGATGAACTGACTGTTATTACTCCGGAAACGATTCATTTACTGATGGATTTATAAAAAGCAATCGCGCAATGTATTAGCCGATTGTCGATGAGTAATGAGTGATAAGTAATTAAATCTGATGAAACCACACAACCCGCCAAAAACCTGGATCGCCTTGCCTGTCCTCGATGAAGGCATGGTGCTTCCGGCTTTCCTGGATTCCCTCAGGAACCAGGAATACCACGACTTCACCCTCGTGGTTTGTGTGAACCAGCCGGAACACTGGTGGGAAATGGCGGAGAAAAAAGCGGTGTGCGAACGGAATGTGCAGGTCCTGAATGAACTTGCTGAGATCCGCGACATGGATATTATCCTGATCGATAAATGCACACCCGGTAACGGATGGGAAAAACAAAAGCACGGGGTCGGCTGGGCCCGGAAAACGCTGATGGACAGGATAAACCAACTGGCGGATGATAACGGCCTCATCATCAGCCTGGATGCAGACACGGTTTTTAATCCGGGATATATTGGCTCTGTGATCGATACCTTTCAACATTATCCTCAGGCATCCTGCCTTTCGGTTCCGTATTACCACCGCCTGGTTGAGGATGAAAAAGCCAGCAGCGCCATGCTCCGGTATGAGATCTATATGCGGAATTATTCTTTAAACCTCTGGCGCATCGGCTGTCCATACTCCTTCACCGCCCTGGGTTCGGCCATCGCTCTCCCTGTTCGGGCATACCGCAGGATAGGAGGGATGACGCCGAAAAAGAGCGGTGAGGATTTTTACTTCCTGCAAAAACTAAGGAAAGCCGGTGACATGGTATGCTGGAACCCCGAAAAGGTCTACCCCGGCACACGCTTTTCCGACCGGGTGTATTTCGGTACCGGCCCTGCCATGATCAAGGGCAGCCGGGGCGAATGGGACAGCTACCCGATATACCACCATTTGCTTTTCGATGAGATCCTGGAAACCTATGCTTTGTTTGAAACCTTGTTTGAAAGAACCGTCCCAACGCCGATGGATGGATTCCTGAAAGAGATATTCCGGGAAGAAGATATCTGGGATCCCATACGAAAGAACTGCAAAACCACCGGCCAGTTCATAAAATCCGCCCATCAGAAAGTAGATGCCCTCCGCATCCTGCAATACCTGAAAAGCCGGCAGCAGGAAGCCGGTTTTGGGGATGAGAAAAGCTTAGTATCTTTGTTTGAGCGGTTTTATCCGGGAAACGGACTGGAAAACATCCTGGAAGATCTTGATTTTACCTGTTTGTCTGTTGAAGATTTGAACAGGATCCGGGATTTTCTCGTTGAAAAGGAAGAAGCCATTCAAGAAGACGCCATCCTGGCAAACCCCTGGAGTTATGAAAGACGACAAAAAACATAAGCTGATCGTGATCCTGGGTCCCACGGCAACAGGGAAAACGCGATTGGCTGCCTTGCTGGCCGGCAGGATCAACGGTGAGATCATCAGCGCCGACTCCCGGCAGGTGTACCGCGGCATGGACCTGGGTACCGGCAAGGATTATGAGGATTACAAGGTAGGGGAGAAGATCATTCCGTACCACTTGGTGGATATCGTCGATCCCGGCTATGAATACAATGTTTTCGAGTACCAGCGGGATTTTATCAGGGCTTTTGAGGATATTGTTTCCAGGGGCAGGCAGCCTATCCTATGCGGTGGGACGGGCATGTATATCGAGGCTGTTCTCGACCGCTATAAGCTGGTCAGGGTGCCTGAAAACAAAGAACTTAGAACAAAGCTGGAAGGCAAACCGCACGACCGCCTCATTGATGAACTTTTGGTCATGAAGTCGCTGCATAACGTTACCGACACCGAAGCTACCGACCGCCTAATCCGCGCACTGGAAATCGGATACTACTACAAAGAACATCCTGAGGAGGAAACACCATTTCCTGAATTCGAAAGCATAGTCTTCGGTATAACTTTCGACCGCAAAATTATACGTACACGCATAACCGAACGCCTGAAAAAGCGACTTGACCAGGGAATGATTGATGAAGTGAGGTCTCTTCTCGAACAAGGCATTTCTCCCGAAAAACTGAAATTTTACGGACTGGAATATCGCTATCTCACCCAATACATCCTGGGAGAAATATCTTATGAAGAAATGTTCCGCTTGTTAAACACTGCTATACATCAGTTTGCCAAAAGACAAATGACCTGGTTCCGCAGAATGGAAAAGAAAGGAACGGAGATAACATGGTTGGATGGAGACAATTCGGAAAAAGAACAAATAATCGAAGATCGACGATCGACGATCAAATGATCGACGATCGACGATCGAAGAATGAATTGCAAATTTTTAAATGTAAAATTTTAAATTCATTCTCCGATCTCCGATCTCCGATCTCCGATCTCCGATTTCCCGGCTAGTCTTCTATGATCACATCAATATTAATAACGTCTCCTCTTTTATTTACGGAGTTCACTTTGATGAATCCCAGCTTCATTCCCTGGGTCATGAAAAAGATCACGTCGTTGGGTGCAAGTTGGTTCACCAGGTCGATGGAGCTTTGGAAGTCGGGGAAATCATATTCCGCGCCAATGGCATCGAATTCGGCTGCAGTAATGGGAGCCGGTTTAACCATGCCGGTCTGATTTTTTACTGTCCATGCTTCGATACCAAACACACCCTGAAGGGTTACATTTGATGGTGAGCCGATGGTAGCTCCGTTCGTGGTTCCCAGGAAGAATGCGAAATCGATCAGGGCCTGGTTGTTGGTGGCATCCGCTTTGAAATAAACCTGCCCGTTGGATGTGGAGAAAAAGCTGCCGTAGGTCTGATCATTGAATGACCCCAGCGTGATATTGGCATATTTCGTTACGGGAATACTAATCTCAATGGTTGTAACTTTAAGGCTGATCATTTTCGATTTCCCGTCTTTATCGATGGCTTTGAACTCAAGGGTTTCAATGCCGGCAACCGGCTGTGCCTCGAAATTTACGGTAAGGGTGACTTCAGGGTCATTGAAGGCAAGTGTAGTGTCTCCAACGGTTTGATTGTTGAAGATCCTCCTGACATTAATGCCAGTGATGTTTTTCTTTGTGCTGGCGTTTTGCGCTGCATAAACCTTAACTTTAAAAGCGTCTCCGACATTCACGGTAACATCACCGGAAACAAATCCCGGTTCTACCAGGAAATTGATGGTTGGGTTTTCAACAACCGGAGTAGTGTCGTCATCGTCATCTTTCTTGCAGGAAGAAAGAACAACCGATCCTGCCAGGATAAGAAATGCAAATAATTTGATAAACTTTTTCATAATTGGATCTTTTTAATAATAATGATTGTATTTGAATTCATGCAAAACAATTACAAAGATAGCTTTGTTTACGCAATGCAATTTATTAGTGAACAAATTTTATTCTAGTCATTGGCTGTGTCGGAGAGCATAGGCACAAAACGAAAGGTTCCATGATCAACGGTTTCAAACTCTCCTTCTCCTTTATTCCGGATGGATATCATATTCTGTACCTGCCCGTTCCCAAGCGGGGCCACCAGCAGGCCACCCGTTGATAACTGTGCCAGCAATTCTTTGGGTATTTCAGGAATGGCAGCTGTGATAATGATCTTGTGAAAGGGTGCGTAAGTGGGAAGGCCTTTATAACCATCCCCAAAGAAAAGACGAGGCCGGTACCCGATTGTCGGGAGAAAATGGCGGGCTTTTTCATAAAGTTTCCGCTGACGCTCTATGGAAAATACCCTGGCTCCCACATGGATCAGCACACAGGCCTGGTATCCGGATCCGGTGCCTATTTCCAATACTTTGTCGCCTTCTTTAACCTGTAATAACTCCGATTGAAAGGCAACCGTGTAGGGTTGAGAAATGGTTTGCCCTGAACCTATCGGGAAGGCTTTGTCCTGGTACGCAAATTCCAGAAAAGAAGAATCCATGAAAAGATGCCGCGGAACACTTCCGATAGCGGATAATACCCGTTCATCGCGTATGCCTTTTTCCCGTATTTCTTCTACCAGTTTTTTTCGTAGTCCTTTGTGTATGAATGAGTCCTGGATCATGCTCTTTCCTTCTTCCTGAATAGGATTCCTTTTTAGAAATGAATGCACTAAAGTAGTAAATTCCCTTATCCCGTTCGGTTAAAAAAACTACTTTTGCAAAAAATTTGAAACATGCTGAAAATAGGAGTTCTTGGTGCCGGTCATCTCGGCAAGATCCACATAAAATGCATCAAACTGATACCGGATTTTGAGCTGGTGGGCTTTTATGACCCGGATGAAGAAATATCTAAACAGGTTTCGGATGAATATGGTATAAGGTCCTTTGATTCTGTCACTGGCCTGATAGATGCGGTGGAAGTCGTGGATATTGTAACCCCAACGGTTTCGCATTTTGATTGTGCTTCCCAGGCCCTGAGAAAATTCCGTCATGTTTTCATTGAAAAGCCTGTGGTAACAACGCTTGGTGAAGCACGTGGTTTGATCGACCTTGCAGAAGAAGCTAATATTAAGGTACAGGTTGGGCATGTGGAGCGTTTTAATCCTGCTTTCCTGGCGGCACAGTCTTACCTGAATAATCCCATGTTCATTGAAACCCATAGGTTGGCACAATTCAATCCCCGGGGAACTGACGTTCCCGTTGTCCTTGACCTGATGATCCATGATATTGATATTGTGCTTAGTGCTGTAAAGTCGGGAATTAAAAGGATCAGTGCCAGTGGCGTAAACGTGGTCAGCGACACACCCGACATCGCCAACGCCAGGATCGAATTCGATAACGGTTGTGTGGCAAACCTTACCGCAAGCCGGATTTCCATGAAGAACATGAGAAAATCCCGTTTCTTCCAGAGAGATGCATACATCTCCGTTGATTTCCTGGATAAAAATGTTGAAATCATCAGCATACGCGATGTGGATAAGGATAACCCGGATCCATTTGCTATGACTATCGACCTCGGAAATGGCAAAGGAGAAAAGCAAATCCTTTTCAATAAACCGGAAATCCCCCCTATGAATGCAATCCAAAAAGAACTTGAGAGTTTTTACCATGCCATTATCAACGATACTGCCCCGCCGGTTACCATTCATGATGGCTATAATGCTTTGGACGTTGCTCACAAGGTCATGGAAAAGATCAATAATCTTCCCGATAATATTCGTTGAATTTTTATTGACATGATGAATAAATTGAACAATAATGATGTTCAAAGGCCGTTCATTGATATTGAGTGCCCCAAATCAAACTGTTTATTCATGGCTGGTTTCAAAAGGCAGTTGACTTATGTTTTTTTTATTCTCCTTTCTGCTGCTGTCTTATTATCCTGCCGTAAGTTTGAAGGCGATCAGACCATTCCTGCTTATATTTCCCTCGACTCTATGAGCCTGCAAACAGATTATTCCTTCGAGGGCTCCAACTCCCAAAAGATTACAACCATATGGATTTATGTCGATGACAATATCCAGGGTATTTATGAATTGCCATTCTCGGTTCCGGTACTCACGGAAGGAACTCACAAACTGACGATAGAAGCCGGTATCTTTCTCAATGGCATAAAGGCCCTTAGGGTTCCCTATCCATTTTACAAACCGATTTACCAGGATGTTGATTTTGTACCCGGCCAGGTTATTAATCTGAACGACGGGAATTACCAGTATTCTACAACCTATGAAAGTACCTGCGATTTTGTGTGGATAGAGGATTTTGAAGATCCCAGCATTTCGCTCGATAGCCTCTCACCAAGTCACGTAGATATACACAGGACCTATCCCGGCGGTGATCCTGAGGCTTACCTCGATGACCATTCACTATACTCAGGGGTGATAACCTTATCCGGCGATAAGAACTATTTCAGGGTGGCAACCAATGTCGGGAACGATGAAGGATTTGTTCTGCCACGCGGCAATAATCCTGTTTTCCTGGAAATTAATTTTAAAAGCAACGCGGTGTTTACTGTGGGTGTCTTCGTTAAAGGTATTTCCACCGTGGAGACCAGTGAAGTGCTGAATTTTAACACTTCCTCAGAATGGAATAAGGTTTATGTAAACCTGAAGCCTGTTGTTAATGCCTCGGTAAATGCCATTGATTTCAATATCTTTTTTGAAGGATACGGGGGATATGGTTTGGAACCTACAAAGATATACCTCGATAACATTAAGTTAATTCACTATAAGGTAAATTGAACCGAATGAATAAAAAATTACAGGTACTTAAGTATGTAATCTTTGACCTCCTGGCTGCAGCCATAGCCTGGACACTTTTTTTCATTTACCGCAAATACGTTATCGAGCCGAATATCTTCGGACACCCGGAAGAGATACTGAAGGATGACAACCTGTATATTGGGATCTCTTTTATCCCGGTTTTCTGGCTTATTCTTTATACACTGGTAGGCACATACAGGAAAATATACCGCAAATCAAGGCTCAGGGAACTGGGACAGACTTTGCTGATCACTCTCATTGGCGTTATCATTATCTTCTTCGCACTGATCCTCGACGATATCATTACTTCCTATAAATCATACTACCAATCTTTCTTTGTTCTGTTCGGGTTTCATTTCTTTTTCACCTATTTTTTCAGACTTATCCTTACCACTATTACGGTCAGGAAAATCCATCACAAAAAGATTGGGTTCAACACCATTATTGTTGGTAGTAACGGGAATGCCCTTTCTATTTATCAGGAGATCGAGAACCAGGAGAAATCGTCGGGCAATAAGTTCATTGGATTTGTAAATGTTTTTGATTACGAATCCTATAAGATTTCGCAATATATCCCTCATCTCGGTCATTACAAGGATCTCCGGGAAATCATTGTTCGTTATGATGTGGAGGAGGTGATCATTGCCATTGAACGATCGGAAAGAAAAACCATAGAAGATATCATCACTCTTCTGGAAGATACGGATGTCCTCATCAAGGTCATTCCGGATATGCAGGATATTTTGCTGGGTACGGTAAAGATGACATCTGTGTTTCACACCCCGCTGATCCAGATTGCCCCGGAGCTGATGCCCGCCTGGCAGCAATCTCTGAAGAGAATAATGGACATAATTGTATCAATTGTTGCAATGATCCTGTTGATCCCCCTGTATCTTTTTGTTGGCATTGGGATCATGTTAACATCCAGGGGCCCGATCATTTATTCCCAGGAAAGGGTTGGAATCAACGGCGTTCCATTCAAGATGCATAAGTTCCGGTCTATGTATGCCGATGCTGAGAAAAACGGCCCGCAGTTGTCATCCGACGATGACCCCAGGATTACCCCTTTCGGGAAATTTCTCCGTAAGGTCAGACTGGATGAGATTCCCCAGTTTTATACGGTGTTGAAAGGGGATATGTCGTTGGTAGGGCCTCGCCCGGAAAGACGTTATTATATTGATCAGATTGTTCAGAGGGTGCCTCATTACAGATTACTGCATAAGGTCAAGCCGGGTATCACTTCCTGGGGACAGGTAAAATACGGATATGCTTCCAATGTGGATGAAATGATAGAAAGGCTCAAATACGATCTGCTTTATATTGAGAATATGTCGCTTGCCATGGATCTTAAAATATTGATCTACACCGTGATGATTGTTATGCAGGGCCGCGGAAAATAATCAGAGTTCCCCGCTTTCAATAAGTCTGACAATGGCCTCTATTTCCTGATCTTCCCCTTCGGGATCGTATTTGATTTTGAGGTTATAACCGAACATACGGGCAAAGGTTTGCCAGAAAAAAGCAACAAATTTCCCTCGGAGTTCTGCGACAAGGTCATAGGATGAGTTCCCTGTTTCCCGGTCGACCAGCTTGATGAGTATCTTCCCCTGTGAAAATGTTAATTGTTTGAGGTCTTCGCTGTATTCAGTCTTGAGTTCTTCCTCTGCTTGTTTCATGATCTGCCGCCTTTCCTTGTCGTCTTTCGCATTTATAAGTATATCCTCGTATTCTTTGAGTTTTATCCCGGCAAGTTTTGCATAGGGGTAGACCTTTTTGACATTGCGTACGAGTTTGGTGAATTTGCGCGCCTGACGCTCATTCTTGATAACCTTTAGCGATACCACGGTTACCTGGCGCAGGGGAATCACCGGGATGGTGTCACCGTCGACGATTCTGGCATAAACGACCAATTCCCTTTCCTGTTGCCCCATAGCGGCAACAGATAGGATGAAGATCAGACCGGTCAGGATTATCCGTTTAAAAGGCATACGTGTTGCATATCAAGTTCCGTGCCGGAACAAAACAATAACAGGCATTAAAAACAAAACCCGATCAGGCTACCTTGAGCTTGGCAAGGTTGGCAAGCTTGAATTTTTCCCGTGCATAATCATGGCTGACATGGAAACTGCGGGCCTTTTTCGATGGTAGTTCAAACATGGCATCGGTCAGGATGGCTTCAAGGATGGACCTTAGTCCGCGAGCTCCCAGTTTGAATTCATCCGATTTCTCAACAATGAAATCGTAAACTTCTTCGTCGAAACTTAGGTCAATGCCATCCATCTTGAAAAGCTTCACGTACTGTTTCACCAAAGAGTTTTTCGGTTCCAGCAATATTTTCCGCAGGATCTCCCTGTTCAGGGGATCCAGATGTGTAATAACCGGGAACCTTCCGACAATCTCCGGGATCAGTCCGAATTTCTTCAGATCGGATGGTGATATATATTGCAGGAGATTTTCCTTGTCGATGCTTTGTTTATCTTTATCAAAGCTGTAACCGATCACATTGGTCTGTAACCTTGATGCGATGATCTTATCCATGGAATTAAAAGCCCCTCCCGAGATGAAAAGGATATTCTGTGTGTCAATCTGTATCATTTTCTGCTCGGGGTGCTTACGGCCACCCTGAGGAGGTACGTTTACTACAGTACCTTCCAGGAGCTTCAGAAGTGCCTGCTGAACACCTTCACCGGATACATCACGGGTAATGGATGGATTATCGCTTTTGCGGGCGATTTTATCGATCTCATCGATGAAAACAATACCCATTTCTGCTGCCTGAACATTATAATCCGCCGCCTGAAGCAGCCTTGATAAAATACTTTCCACATCCTCACCCACGTACCCGGCCTCTGTTAGCACAGTGGCATCGGCAATACAGAACGGAACATGAAGCATGCGGGCAATGGTACGAGCCAGCAATGTCTTTCCTGTACCGGTTTCACCAACGATGATAATATTGGATTTTTCAATTTCCACATCGTCATTGTCGATGCGGGGTTGTGTGATCCTTTTGTAATGGTTGTAAACAGCAACCGATAAAACCCTCTTTGCAATATCCTGGCCAATCACGTATTGATCGAGATAAGCCTTGATCTCTCCCGGTTTTTTCAGTTCAATATTCTGGATCTTTCTTTCGTGACGGGTAGCCAGTTCTTCCTGAAGTATGGTCTGGGCCTGAACGACACAACTATCACAAATGTGTGCGTCAATGCCCGCGATCAGCAGTTTGACCTGTGACTTCTCACGACCGCAAAAAGAACATCGCTGTATTTGTTTCGACATAAAAGGAATTTATCTTTTGTACGAAAAAATCTATTTTTGGTTTTTCACCAGAACCTCATCGATCATGCCATATTCCTTTGCTTCTTCAGCAGTCATCCAGTAATCCCTGTCAGAGTCTTTCCAGATTCTTTTGTAAGGTTGCCCGCTGTGCCTGGCTATGATTTCATAAAGCTCTTTTTTAACCTTCTGAATCTCCCTGGCAGTGATCTCGATATCCGATGCTTGTCCTTCAGCTCCGCCCATGGGCTGATGAATCAGGATGCGCGAGTGTCTCAGGGCGGTGCGCTTGCCGGCCTGGCCGGCACAAAGCAATACTGCTCCCATGGAGGCGGCAACACCGGTACAGATGGTGGCTACGTCAGGAGAAATATATTGCATGGTATCGTAAATACCTAATCCTGCATATACTGCACCACCCGGGGTGTTAAGGTAAATCTGAATATCCTTTTTTGAATCAACGGATTCAAGGAAAAGCAACTGCGCCTGAATGATATTGGCTACGTAATCATTGATGGGAACCCCAAGGAAGATGATCCTGTCCATCATCAAACGGGAAAATACGTCCATGGTGGCAATGTTCATCTGCCTCTCTTCGATAATGGTCGGAGAAATGTAATTTGAACTAATGGAAGCATACCTGTCGAGGGTCAGGGAACTGATGCCTGCATGACCCATCGCGTATTTTCTGAATTCGTTGCTGTTCATTTTTTTAATGTTTATGGTTGGAAGCTGTTTTTATATAATCATCGTAACTTACTTTCTTTGTCTTGATTTTCAGGTGCGTTTTCAGAAATTCCACCAGTTTTTCACTTTGCAGAATGTCATAGGCTTTCTCTACTTCTTTCTCATTCTGCAGAACCGTGTTTACATAATTATCCACCCTTTTCTCCAGTTCAGGATCCATTACCATTCCACCCAGCTGGGCTACCAGATTTTGGCGGATATAGGCTCTTATTTCCTCTTCATTCACCCTGATTCCATTATCCATAACAATTTTGTTCTCTATTAGTTGCCACTGAAGGGCCTTTTTGTAATGCTCGTATTCGTGTTCGTAGAACTCATCGGTATGTTCATGGTTGTGTTCCTGTTCATGGTCACTTTCATGGTTTTCCTTGATCCAGCGTTTCAGGAATTCATCGGGGAGTTCCATTCCTGCTTCCTCGATGAGTTTTTCCATGGTATTGTTCAGGAATATCTTATCGGTTTCACGGGTAAATACACTCCGGGTTTCGGCTATGACTTCATTCCTGAATTCTTCTTCGGTTTTTATATCCTTTTTGGGATATATCTTTTCATACAAATCTTCATTCAGGTCGGCAGGAACGATGCAGTAAATCTTGTCTACCTCAAATGAAAAATCCGAATCAAGCTTATCGTCATCTTCATTCAGACCGGTGATATAGGATGCTTCCTTCCTGCTGCCGGCGGCTTTTAATGGGTTAAAAACTATCTTTTCCCCGATTTTCAGACCAACGAATTTCTCTTTTTCATTTTTGTTGTCAAGATATTTCAGGGAAATGGTTTTTTCCTGCTGCTCTTCCCCTTCTTTCGGGTTTCCTTCAGGATCAACCGCTACCAGTTTTCCATGGAGAATATCATTTTCTTCTGCCGTTTCAACTTCCTCGGTTTTTCCGTGGCGCATCCTGACATCCTGGATATATTTATCGATGGTTTTATCGTCGGTTTCGATTTCAATATATTCTGCTTTTATCTTATCGCCGATTTCAAGGTTGACTTCCGGTGCTAACCCGATGTCAAAGAAAAAGGTAAAATTCTCATCTTGTTCGAAATCTGGAATGGGTGATTTCTCTGTGTTGGGAAGCGGCTGGCCAAGCATACGGAGCTTATTATCCGTAATGTAATCGCTGAGGGATTTTGATAGGAGTTTTTGTATTTCTTCTGCCATTACCGATTTTCCAAACATTTTCCGGATCATACCTTGCGGGACCTTCCCGGGACGAAAGCCGGGAATATTGGCCTTTTTCTGATAATCCTTCAATACTTTCTGCACTTCTGGTTCGTAATCTGCCTTTTGCAGGTCAATCTGAATGGTCGCAGTCAGATTGCCGGTTTCTTCCTTCGTAATATTCATCGAAATTTATTAATTAATGGATTTAAGGGCTGCAAATATAATTATTATTCAGCTTGCTGCGGGTGGAGGAGGGGATATTGTTTCAGGAATTGGCTTGCTTCATTCTATCCATGGGTATCTCAACCCTAAAGGTACTGCCTTTTCCGGATTCCGATTCAACACTGACATTGCCCCCCATTAACTTTACCACTTCCCGGATAATGGCCAATCCCAGCCCGGTACCTCCATATTTTCGGGTAGAGGAGTCGTCAACCTGCCGGAAATTTTCAAAAATAATATCCTGTTTATCCTTTGGGATTCCTATGCCTGAATCACTTACACTGATAATGAGGGAATTCTTCCTGGTCATTCCAGATAGTTCCACATAACCTTCCTTTGTATATTTGAAAGCATTATCAAGCAGATTATCCAGGATCTGTCTGAGGCGTTTTCCATCTGCGTATAATGTTCCTACATGTTTCATTGGTTCCAGTTTAAGCCTGAAATCAATGTTTTCCTTGCCAATCAATGGTTGTTCCCTCCTGAAATCCTCCCACGCATCCCTGATCAATTGCTCCGGGTTGACCTTTTCGGCACCCAGACTTAACTGCCCGGTTTGGATGGCTGAAATGTCGATAATATTGGAGATCAATACGAGTAGCTGACGTGTATTCGACTGGATCATTTCAAGATAATACTGCTTTTCTTCTTCTTTAACGCCGGAATTTTTCAGGATATTCGAAAACCCTACTATACCGTTCATAGGAGTCCGGATCTCATGCGAAAGGTTGAGGAGAAAAGCGGATTTCAACCGGTCGGATTCTTCGGCTTTTTCCTTGGCAAGGATAAGTTCTTCCCGGTTTTTCTGGATTTCCTTGTGCTGTTTTACCAGGGTCTCAAATGCTTTCTTCTTTTGCCTTACTTGCCTGTATAATAATAGTGATAAACCCAGGAAAACAGTAAATGCTATGATAAGTCCAAGTCCGATGATCTGCTGCCTGCGTATCTGCTGCCGGTTTAACTCAAGCTGAAGCTCTTTTTTTTCTTTTTCCTGATTCAGCAATTTAATCTCATTTTCCCGCGATTCAATTTCATATCCGGTCTGCAGCATGCTTAATCGCTTTGCCATCGATTCACTGAATATTGAATCGTTGATCTTTGTGTATAACTTATTGTATTCGTATGCTTTACGGTATTCTCTGATTTGTGCATACACTTCTGACATCCCCTTATAACTATCTGCCATGGAAGGTAGAATTTGCTGTTCTTCCATAATTTGTAATCCATCATGGTAATATTGCAGGGATTTATTGTAATCACCCATTCTAAAATATAATTCGCCCAGAGAAGTATAGGATTCACCGAGGCTGATCTGGTTTCCCATTTCCTGGTCGAGGGCGATCGATCTTAGATGATATTGTAATGCTTTGCTGAAGTCTTTATCCTTTGTGTAATACTCTCCCAGATTGCTCATGGCTATGGCCATACTCATTTTATCATTCAACTCTTCTGCCATCCTGAGCGATTCGAGGTAGTATTCCAGGGCTTGTTTCCTGTTTCCTTTGTCGTCATAAATAATGGCAATATTATTAAGAGATTGTGCGATGCCCCTCTTGTTTTCAAGCATTTTTTCAATTTCCAGTCCCCTGATATAATACTCCAACGCTTTGTCGTATTGCTTCCAATCGTGATACACAATACCTATATTGTTATTTATAATGGCTATGCCATTTTGATCCTGCAGTCTGTCATAAATTTCCAGTGCTTCAAGATAGTATATCAATGCTTTTTCATAATTGCCAAATGTCTGGTAAACATTGGCCAGATTATTCAGGGATCCGGCTATAGCTTCAACTTCGTTAAGTTCCCTTTGTACTTTCAGAGCCTGGTTATAGTATGCCAGGGCTTTTTCATAATCTCCGGTATACTCGTATACCATCCCTATGTCAACCAGTCTGGAAGCCAATTCAGATTTATTGGCTATGTCTTTTTCAATGTCAATAGAAAGACTTTGATACTTCAGGGCATTTTCAAATTCCTGTTTGTCGAAATAAACATACCCCAGGTAATTATAAAGTTTGAAGATATTGCTGCTGTCACCGCTTGATTCCATTATGGGTTGGGCTTCCAGCAGGTAATTCAGGGACAGATCAAGGCTGTCATGGTGGTAATAGACTTTTCCGAGTTGAAAAGCAGCAGCGGCAAGCTGTTCGTTGGCGGATATTTTTTTAGCCAGGAAATAAGCCCGGAGCGCCAAATTTTCTGCTGAGTCTTCTTCCGTATAAATGAATTGATCCGATAACTCAAGCATTATTCCAATCTTTTCTTTCTCCCCGGCACGGTTAAGCTCTGTTATCAGACTGTCGATAATCTTCTCATCCTGTGTGAATCCTGTAGCTGATACAACCAGTAAACAAATAGCTAAGCAGATTTTCTTCATAAGTACATTTGATGATATGATTATGTTATTCACACTTTGCTGCTGGTCGTTACTGATGATTTGGTTTTATTATTTATTGAAGATATGGGTTGTGCGGATGAAGGGACTCGAACCCCCACGCCTTTCGGCACCAGATCCTAAGTCTGGCGCGGCTACCAATTACGCCACATCCGCGTTTTTTATAACGGCAAATATAGGAAAAAACTCATTCCTCAGTCAATATGGATACTGGTTTAATAAATGGTTAATTTTCAGGACAATATCAATAAATGCCGGATTTTGATAATAATTTTACTCGTTTTAAGTTTAATTAGTGCCTTTGGCGGATACTTTCCAGCCACCATCATAAATTATTTGCCGAAACACTATGTGTAACTAATACGAATCATTATTTTTGCGACTTTTTTTAACTGAAATCAATATCGGTAAATGAGTTTATATAAAACATCTAAGATAGTTAGATTTTTTATTGGGATATCCTTCGTGGTTTCAATATTGAAGCCGGTGATGGGGCAGGAGATGTTGGGATTAGTAAACAGCAATTTTGCCGGCTCTGCCGGTCTCTCACTCAACCCTTCTTCTCTTGTGAACAGCAAGCTTTATATGGATATACACTTGCTTTCCGGTGACATTTTCGCAGAGAACAATTACCTGTATATTCACAGGCAGGATTACCGCTTATTTAAAATGCTGGGACCCAATGGGGATGTTCCTGCCTACGGAAAGAACAACAGTATGTTCGATCGTTTCAGTAATACAGAACTTAAAAATGCTTATATGAATATCCGCCTGCAGGGGCCATCGTTTATGATGGTCTGGGGTGATCACGCATTTGGGTTTTACACTGCGGCCAGGTCGGTATTGTCGTTGAGGAGGTTGCCTTATGAGATTCCCAACTTCCTGTATGAAGGACTGGAATACGATAAGCAGCATAACATCAATTATGTGGATAAGAATTTTAGCCTTACCAACCTTGAATGGGCTGAGTTTGGGTTAACATACAGCACCGTGATATATCAAAGGGCGATGGACAGGTTCACGGCAGGGATTACTGTAAAGTACCTGGCCGGTGTGACCGGTGGATATATGAATGTTTCAGAGATTGATTACATCGTTTTAAATGATAGCACGGTTAATGTGAATAATCTGAATACGGACATCGGATTCTCCCTTCCTGTGAATTACGAGACTAACGAGGCGATGCTTTCTGATCCACTTTTCAAGGGCAGAGGCTTCGGAGTGGATCTGGGGATGAACTACCTCCGCATGAAAAGAGGTGCACAGCAATCTTCTTTCAGCCGCTTATGTCGTCAAAGTTATCCCGATTACTATTATAAGCTTGGTTTTTCACTTATTGATATTGGACGTATCCGTTTTCGGGAAAATGCCAGAACCTATAAGTTTGAAGATGTGAATGCTTACCTGAGGAGGTTGGATACTCTTAATTATTACAATCTTGATCAGATCACAGGTTTTCTGAGCGAACAGTTTTACGGTGACCCTGATGCTGCAGTAGAAGGAGATGAGATCTCGATAGTATTACCTTCGGCATTTTCTGCCCAGTTTGATTACCAGTTCCTTCCGGGGTGGTATGTGAACTCAACCGCTGTTGTTCCAATCCCTCTTGGCAAAGCCAGGTTACATCGCCCAGCGCAGTTGTCCATCACTCCGCGATTTGAGCACTGGTTGTATGAGGTCAGCCTGCCGGTTTCATTATACGATATGCGCTATCCTCGTATCGGGTTGGCGGCACGTTTTGCTTTTCTCACCGTAGGTACGGATAAGCTGGGTGGTTTTTTCGGACT
The DNA here is from genome assembly GCA_018831055.1 of Bacteroidota bacterium. NCBI lineage: Bacteria > Pseudomonadati > Bacteroidota > Bacteroidota bacterium. The sequence continues at coordinate 2,070 of JAHJRE010000073.1, read as the reverse complement.
GAGTGATTTTACAGGTATGGATATTTACTTTGCCATTAAAATCAACTTTACCAAGGGCAGATGCCCCTTCAGTGGCCGTTCAACTTATTGTACCAATGATGAATACGGTCCTATCAGGAAAAGACGGAAATAAAGACTTCTGCGTTATTTCTCCTTAGTTTCAGGTTTTATACCGGCTATCACCTCAAGCATATCGGTAGTCAATGATTTTGGCCTTTCCAGAGGATACATCAATGCTCTGTCCCAGATAATATTGGCTGCAATACCGATAGCACGGCCGATTCCAAAAAGTACGGTATAAAAGTCGTATTCCCGGACTCCGTAATGCCATTGCAGGACTCCTGATTGTGCATCCACGTTTGGCCAGGGGTTTTTTGCCTTTCCATGTTCCATCAGGATGGGTGGAACTACTTTATAAAGCATATCAACGTACTTAAAAAGAGGATCATCGGGCATATGTTTCAGGGAGAATTCCCGTTGCAGGGTATACCTGGGGTCGGTTTTTCTCAAAACAGCATGACCGTATCCCGGGACAACAAACCCTGAGTTCAGGGTTTCCCAGACGTATTGTTTCAGTTCATCCTCGGTAGGTTCCGCTCCCCCCATTCTGTCCATCAGTTCCTGCAGCCATCGAAGCACTTCCTGGTTGGCCAAACCATGCAGAGGGCCTGCCAGGCCATTGATCATCGCAGAAATACTCAGGTAAATATCTGAAAGTGAGCTTGCAACGAGATGGCCCGTATGAGCGCTCACATTCCCACTCTCATGATCGCTGTGCAGGATAAAGTGCAGGCGGGAAACATCGTCATAAGGTTTTTCTTTACCCATCATAAAGGCAAAATTGCCGGCAAAATCGAGGTTGGGATTCGATTGGATGCGCTTGCCATCGCGGTAAAGCTTGGCATATATATATGTTGCTACTTCCGGTAGCTTGGCAAGGAGGTTGATACTGTCTTCATACATTGGGTCCCAGTGATCGGTTTTATTTATACCCGCGAAGTATTTTTTATGGAAAAATGACTCACGGTGCATAGTCAAAATGGCGGAGGAGAATATTGTCATGGGATGACTGCAGCACGGGAATGCATCGATCACTTCATAAACATATCTGGGCAGAATCCTGCGTTTGTTAAATTCATCAACGCAATCAAGCACTTCCTTTTCCGTTGGGATATCTCCGGTAAGCAGGAGCCATACCAGTCCTTCTACATAGGGCATCTCTGCTTTTTTGGGTTTGGGAAGCTTTTCGAAGACTTCTTTGAGGGTATATCCCCTGTAACGGATACCTTCATTGGGATCGAGGTAGGATATGTCGGTGACGAGGCATTTTAATCCTCTCATGCCTCCAAGCATTTTGGAAATAGTAACCTTATCTACTTCCACATCCCCGTATTCTTCCATCAGACGTTTGGTCCTTGGTCTCCATTCCTGGATCTTTTCGTGTAGTCTTTCTTTAAGTGATGACATGCCAATAAATATTAATTGTCAGATGTGTTTTGTTAAATCATGTTCTCGATCAAGGCATCCCCGAATTCACTGCATTTGAGCAAGGTTGCGCCTTCCATCATCCTATGATAGTCATAGGTGACCATTTTACGGGCTACTGTTTTTTCTATACCCTTCCAGATCAGATTGTGGGCTTCATCCCAACCCAAATACTTAAACATCATAGCACCGGATAATATAACAGAGCTTGGATTGACCATATCCAGCCCGGCATATTTAGGTGCTGTACCATGGGTTGCTTCGAAGATGGCATGACCCGATTCGTAATTGATATTTGCTCCCGGGGCAATACCAATACCGCCTACCTGGGCAGCCAGCGCATCGCTGAGATAATCCCCGTTCAGATTCATTGTTGCGACAACATCAAATTCTGCCGCCCTTGTAAGTACTTGCTGAAGAGCAATATCCGCAATAGCGTCTTTTACCAGCAGTTTATTTTTCCATTGTCCGTTACCATGAGTAGGGATCAATTGCACTGCTTCCTGGATTTCATTCTTTACCGACAGCTTTTGGGTATCCGTCATAAGAGAATACCCCGGTTCTATCAGACGAGCGTTTTCTTCT
>JAHJRE010000072.1 GCA_018831055.1 Bacteroidota bacterium | reverse complement strand
CTGGTAATCACCGGAAATGTATTTAGCTTTACTGCATTTGTAGGATTAATAGCCCTTGTAGGGATAGTGATCAGAAATGCGCTGATCATTGTTGATCATGCCGATCACCTGGTTAAGGGAGAAAATATATCTCATCACCAGGCTGCGCTGGAATCAGCAAAACGAAGACTCAGACCGATATTTCTGACCACCATGGCAGCTGCAATAGGGGTTGTTCCCATGATTGTGATGAAAGACCCGCTCTGGGCACCGCTTGCCAGTGTTTTTGCGTTTGGGATCGTGATATCGATGATCCTTACTTTACTGGTTATTCCCGTGCTCTACAGCCTTATTATCAAAGATAAAGTAATACTCCGAAATGAATAACAGGATGAAACGAGCATGTTCGCTTAAAACACAAACACAAATAAAAATCCATATGCGAGTTCTCCCGCATTTGGGTGACAAGCTATCCGGCCATGATTTAAAAATTATTTGCGGATGAAATACTTAAGAATCTTCTTTCTTTCTGCCGTATTGCTGGTAACAAGCATCGCTGTTTCCCAGGATACTCTCCTGGTTGATCTGCAGGAAAGCCTGATCATGGCTGAATCCAACAATCGTCTGATCAGGATATTCGAATATAAAATTGATCACGCCCGTAAAAAACTAAGTGAAATGAAAAGTCATTTCTACCCGAGGGTCATATTCGAAGGCACCTTTGCATATAACAGCGATCCGAACATCTATGTAAAAAAAGGGGAAATGAATCATGTTTATGACGATTTGATTGATGTTGGCTGGATTGACGAACTCCTGAAAGAATATTTTCCGCTACCTCCCAAAGATATCACACTACTTTACGGTGACAATTGGTTTTACAAGACCAATCTCGGTCTATATCAACCCATTAGCCAGATTACCACGGTCAATACGGGAAAAAAGGCCGCCCAGGCAGATGTAAGGATCACCGAAACGGAAAAAAGCAATCTGGTTTCCGAAATAAGGCTGGGGGTGATAGAATTATATTACGGTATCCTCCTGGAAAGTAAAAGAGAAGAAGCTGCAAGCATTGAGCTTGAGTACAAAAAACTCCAGTATCAGGATGCCCGAAATGCTGAGAAAGTAGGAGAAATTCTGGCATTGGATACTGAAGCCCTGAATGCCGAATTATTCGAAAAAGAGCAGGAACTGATTCAGATCCGTAACCGTAAGGAATCATACATGTTAACGTTCAGGCAACTGCTTGGACTTGATTACAATACAGTCCCAATACCTGCAACTGTAGCGTTTTTAAGTAAGGAAATGGCCCCACTCGACGATTATATTCATATTGCATCCAACGGCAATTATAAACTACAGATTTCCGGATTAACGCTAGTTAAAGCAGGATATGGTATCGATGCGGCGAAAAAAGGATACATACCCGAGCTTATCGGATTTGCACAATACAATTACAATAAAGGCATTCCTTTGATGGCAGATGATTACCTGCTTGCCGGACTGAACCTTAAATGGACATTGGTAGCCGCAGGAGAAAGGGCTGCTCTCAGAAAACAAAGCAATGCCTTGTATGAAGAAGCGCTGGAAGACCTTGAATATGAAAAGGAGTCGGTGAGAAACGAGGTTGAAAAAACCTACCTCGACCTTATCTATGCAAAAAAACTGCTGGCTACAGCAGGAAAAGCACTGGAAGCCAGACAGGAAGAATTCAGACTGGCGCAAAACGCCCGCAAGGAAGGACTTATCCTGGAATACAAATTATTGGAGGCCAGGGCTGATCTTGCATGGGCTGAATGTGATATACTCGGAGCACGATTAAACTACCAGATATTAATGGCAAGAATGGACAGGCTCACAGGTGAAGACATTTCCCATCCTGAGTAGCATAATTACAGGTTATAATCCAGCGAAAAACATTTCTTTACCCATTCGTACACTGTATTCTCAAAATCATGATCACCGGGATTTTGCGTATCTGCGGCATCCTTCATCCTGAGGCGGAACTCCTTCATTTTTTCGGATACATTATTCTCAGTGCTCAGCCTGCCATTGTCGAAAAGCAGTTCGTAAACCTCCTCGTATTTCCAGGCAGGATGATAACCCATATGAACATAAAGCTCCTGAATAAAACCATCCCCGATCAGTATACCACCGCTAAAGGGCAACTGAAGACCCACATCCTCAAAGTGGTAATCGAAAAATGTGCCAACGCCATCGTCTACCGATGAGGGATAGCGTCCGTTCAGCCTGGGTGGGCGGCGTGAAAACAGCCCCCTTCGTGGAAAATCCTCAAGATTGATATCAAGGGTGTCGAGTACCAGATGCCCGGCATTGACCGCATACCCGGCTACAAAACCCTTCCAGCATGCAGTGCAGGTCGACTTTGGTATGAAACCATGAGGAACGGGATTGAACAATCCCTCGCCGTTTATCCCGGCAATAGAAAATTCCTTTCCCTTATATGAAAAACCATCTGAAAATTGTGCAGTCATTGAAAAGGTATATGATTTAATATATTTGGCTTATCCTGATAAAAACAGCTGAACAATATTATTCAAAATTTCAGCACTACCGACCATTTTATAAAATTCAATACTTTTGAACAATGAACCGGCCGCAGGAATCCTGAAAAATCAGTCTAACCATTAAACATCTATGCAATGAACAGAATCCCTGCCCAAATGATTGTAACCCTGATCTGGATGGCACTCATTCCAGGTCATACCGCACAAGCCCAAATCGATTATGCTTCCTTTATTGAATCCAGGAAGCTCAATGAGAAAACCATCCTGCTTACTTTTGGCTATGATGCCGTGACAGCAATCTCCTCACAACAAGGGATTGTAGTTATTGATGCCGGTATTTCAAACCAGCTCACGGCAAAATTCAGAGAAACCATCGAAAAAGAGTTTTCCGGGAATGATTTCGCCTGTCTGATCAACACGCACTCGCATCATGATCACACGGGCGGCAACCAGGTATTCTCCGATATGCAGATCATTGCCCATGAAAACTGCCCCCGGGAAATGGAGCAAAGCCAGGGCGATCCGGAAAAAGTCAGGCAGAATTTGCTTAAGATCGTCGAGGAATATGAAACAGAACTGGACACACTCGATTACGGTAGCGAAGAATGGAAAAGGGTTTATTACCAGAAAATGAGATATCAGCTT
>JAHJRE010000071.1 GCA_018831055.1 Bacteroidota bacterium | reverse complement strand
GCTTTTTCATTCTCTGGAATGTAGTCTCGCCTCAGGCGAGACGCCACGTCCGGGACGTGGAGGTCGTGAGTTCTCCCGATGAAAATCGGGATCACCATCCCGACTTCGCCCACCTAAGCCTCATGGTATTGAGACGATGGTGGGCTTTTTCATTCTCCGGGATGTAGTCTCGCCTCAGGCGAGACGCCACGTCCGGGACGTGGAGGTCGTGAGTTCTCCCGATGAAAATCGGGATCACCATCCCGACTTCGAAATGGGAGTAATTCATCCTAAGAATGAAATATGCTAAAATGATGAAATGTTTTAATTTTTAAATCTCAAGACAATAGAAAACTTCTATTGAATTTTTTAAGGTGCAGGAAATATTAGTAAATTTGTATAAAACTGAATAGTAATGGAAAACTATAGAAGCAGAATAACTATAGATGATAGTATTTGCAACGGTAAACCTACTATCAGGGGAAAAAGAATTACCGTTAACACGATATTAGAGTTCCTGAGTGCCGGAGATTCCAGTGAAGAAATCCTGAAACAATATCCCGGTCTTGAGAAAGAAGATATTACAGCTTGTCTTCAATTCGCAGCGGATTTAATGAATAAAAACTTTATTATTAAACCTGTTGCATAATGACCAAATACATTATTGACGCAAACTTGCCATACTATTTCAGTATATGGAAAAGTGATTTTTTTATTCATGTTTTTGATATTAACGAAAACATGACTGATAATGAGAAATTTGAATATGCCATAAAGAACAATCTTACCATTATTACAAAGGATACCGATTTTTCAACTAAAGTTTTGTTTCAAGATAAACCAAAAGTAATTCACTTGAAAATAGGAAACATGAAAATACAGGAATTGTATAGTTTCCTTAATAAAAACTGGGATGAAATAATAAAAGTATCAGATTCACATAAACTTACTAACGTTTATATAGACCGGATTGAAGGGATAGAATAAAGCTCCTGCTTTTTAAAGTTTAGGTAGTGGTGAACTAATATTGTACATTTAATATACCTTCATTCATTCTTAATATTTTTGTGGCTATCTTTGAAAAACAATATCCAAAAATTAGCCCATGAACAAAGAATACAACGAAAGCAGGCGCAAATTCTTCAGACTTGCCGCCCTGGGAAGCCTGGGTGCAGGCATCCTGTCGCCCCTGGTGCTAAGGCCCTCCCGTCTCGGGACTATCGATGGCGGCGATGAAAAAACAAAGACCAACATTGAGGATGCTCTGAAGCACCCGCGAAACGAATATTCCATGCCCGGGAAATATCCCGGTAAGGTTGTTCAGATAAGCAATCCCTTGAGCGTAGTGGACGACCAGCCACAGGAAGAGGAAGCATACAGGATGCTTAAAGAGGGGATACTGGCACTGACCGGAGCAACAACCCTGGCGGATGCCTGGAGACAATTTGTCAATCCGGATGAGATTATTGGGTTAAAGGTGAACCCGGTTGCAGGTAAACCTTTGACAACCAGCCATGCCGTTACAAAATCCATTGTCAGGCAACTCCAGGAAGCAGGGATCCCAAAGGAAAATATTGTAATCTGGGACAGGCGCCTGATGCAACTCCACGAAACCGGCTATACCGAAGAAAATTATCCCGGAATAAAAATTATGGGAACGGAACAGCAGGATGCAGATGGAGGATTTTACGATAAAGATGGAGTTCTTTACGGTGAGAAAATGATCGATAAAGACTGGTATTACTGGGCCGACTGCGAAGAAGAATACGATGCCTACACCCTCCCCTACATGGTCAACAGCGGCAAGTATTCCTATTTCTCGAAGATATGCACACAGGAAATTGACAAGATCATCAACGTCCCCATCCTGAAAAACGCCGGGCCAACAGTCACCCTTTGCCTGAAAAACCTTGCCTACGGGGCTATCACCAATACCGGTCGCCTGCACAAGCCTCTCTGGTCGGAAACCTGCGCCGAGGTTTGCGCATTTCCTCCATTGAGGGATAAGGTGGTCCTGAACATCGTTGACGGGCTCAGGGGCTGTTTTGATGGAGGTCCCGGTGCCAATCCACAGTTCATCTGCAATTATAGCACCATGATTATTGGTACCGATCCCGTTGCCGTTGATCGTATCGGATACGGAATTGTCATTGCCAAAAGAATGGAAGAAGGGGTGCAGGAAAAAGAAAGCCCGGTAGGGATCAAGTTCATGCAACTGGCTGAAAAGCTGGAACTGGGTGTGTCCGATAAAGAAAAGATCAACCTGGTGGAGCTGAATATTTAACCGGGAAAAGCTTTAATATTCTTTACTATGAGATCGTTTTCAGGATTGACTCTGATCTTGTTATTTGGTTTTATCCATTGCAGTTCTATAGCTATAAGCCAGGAAATCTCTGAAATCGCAATAAATGATTTTCCGGGTTTCAGTTTAACCAGGAACGAATGTTTCGATGGCGGATCCTTATGGGGCTATATGAACGGCGGGGCAGATATTTACCTTGAATACGGCTTTGAGGCCCTGAGGGTAGAAGAATTTTCCGGTGATGGGGAAACACTCAAACTGGAACTTTTTAAAATGGAGGATCCTGTGTCCGCTTTTGGCATTTACAGCATCAAGACGTTTAAATGCAAGCAAAGCGATGTTCTTGTTACGCCGGATTGCCTGAACCGTTATCAATATCAGATTGTGTACGGCGATTTTTATGTCCAATTAATCAACGATAGCGGATCAGAACAAGCACAGCAAAAGATGGTCGAACTTGCGGAACTGGTTTTGAAAAAGCTGGAAGCGAAAAAATTGACCCTTCCTGTGAAATATCTTACTGACAGCATGGGGTTTTCCATCAATGAAATTAAGATGGCAAGAGGCAGGCTGGGCATTCAGAATTCTATGATGGACCTGGAAGATTGCTTTAAAGGGATTGAAAATTACCGTGTGTATTATGCCAGTATCGTAAAAGACAGGGAAAAGGTGAAGTTCTATGAGATCATTTTTGATACTCCGGAAATGAAAAGCAGATTCCTGGAAAACAATAGGGATAAAAGGGTTTGGGTTGAAAAGGAAGATGAAGTTATGGTTCTGATCCGGCAATGATGTAAATTATCCCGTGCGGGACGGCATTGATTCAAATCCACAACATTCCTATTGTTAATCGGATATTGGTATTAATTAACATATTATCCTTATATTAGCTTTTTCCAGCAAACACAAAACATAGTGCAGCATTCATGAAAAAGCGTTTTGTTCTGCCGCTTATCCTATTGGCATTATTTTCTTGTAAAAAGCATGAATTCCTGGGAGAATACCTGTTGGGGGAACTGGCATACACAAACCCTTATAACGGTTATGAAACCATCATTTTCCAGGGACCTGCTGATACCCAAGTAACTTTTACAGGGAAGGGCAGGTCAAGTTATACCACTGAGACATACATTGATAACTATATGGAGAAGTGGTATGCCTACGAAACGGATAATTGCCGGCTTGATGAAGAGCATGGGAAATTTACATTCAGGATCACCTTACAATCGCATTATAATTTCCGTTACAGCATGAGTGTTGCCTTGATCAATAACGATTCGGCTACTTTTGGTTTCTATAGTGCCTATGCTGGATATAATTTACCCTTATCTAAACAAAACCTTTTTACAGGGGATGTATATCTTGACAGCCTGGTTGTTTTAAACAAGGTTTATTACAATGTTTTCGTTTCCCCTTTTAATTCCTACTGGTATAAAAATGACAGTGTCTGTCCGGCATATTTGTATTATAACAAAGCATTTGGTTTGCTGAAAATTGAATATTCCGATAATACATCCTGGGACCTTAAGGAGATAGTCCACTGAGATGGTTGATGACAAAAATAACATATGCAACAATCTGATATGAAAAAAGTCCTTTTATCCTTACTGCTCCTGTTTGTCGCCATTTTATTATCAGCCCAGAATAAAGAATATGAGGATGTTGTTTATTTGAAGAACGGAAGTATTATATACGGACAGATCGTCGAACAGGTACCCGGGGAATATATAAAAATCAAGTCGGGTGAGAGAAATGTATTCGTTTTCAGGATGGAAGAAATTGACAAAATCGTGGTGGAAGAAAAAAAGCCACCTATATCGCCCAGGAAACAGCGCTATAATAGTATTCAGATAAAGAAAAAAGGATATGAGGCACTGGTGGGTACGAGTTTTTTTGTTTCACCTCCCTATTTTTTTGGAGAGAATGAAAATCCGACCGCGAATGGTTTCGGGGTCTCACTGACCAATGCCTACCGGTTTTCACCCCGGTTTTCGATCGGTGTCGGGATAGGATTTGAAAGGTACGATGAAAAAATTAAAGCCCTTCCGGTATTCATTGACATACAATATTTGTTTGTCGAATACCCCGTGGCGCCTGCCATAAGCCTGAACGGCGGTTATGCGTTCGGATGGAGTACAAATGAAAGTATCCCTGAACGTTACAAGACCGGCGACGAGGCCGGAATATCCATTGCCCCCATGATCGGGGTGAAGTTCGTTTACCATAAACATGCCTCCCTCTTTCTCCGTTTAGGTTATAAATTGCAGGAGCTTTCCAGGTATGATGTGCATTATAATTATCCCTCTAACTCCTATAGCGTGGGAAAATACTTCTATAATATGATTTTAGTCAAGGCAGAATTTGTTTATTAACTTGCAGGATTATGAACATAGTCAGAATATTGGTTTTCATTTTTCTTGCCATCCTATCCTATCCTGCATTTACTCAGGGTACGAAACAGCTGGACCTGATACAACTTAAGAACGGAAGCAGAATAAGTGGAACCATTACTGAACGGCAAATAGAGGCCTATGTAAAAATTATGACCGAAGATGGCCATGAACTTGTTATAAGCATGGATGACATTGAAAAAATTGAAAAACTTGATATTAAGCCAAATGTCCAGTTGGGCAAACCAGGGAGGAAGAAAGACATCAAGAAAAGGGGGTTTGAGAGCCTGCTTGGATTTTCTGCATCCATTACCCCCTTATATTATCTTTATCATAATGAAGACCAGACCTTTTCTGTCGGTTTCAACTGGGTGAACGGGTACCGTTTCGCAGGAAAGTATTTCGTGGGACTTGGGGTTTCTTACGAACGTTATGAAAACAAAGTGGTGACCCTCCCTGTTTACCTTGATTTCCAGATGACTTTTCTTAACTTCTTTGTATCGCCCCTTGTTTCATTTTCAAGCGGTTATGCATTAGGGTGGAATGATGACCTGGATGGGAACGACAACGGGGGTGTTATGCTGATGCCTTCTATAGGGGCGAAGTTTTCTTTTTCCCGGCATGCAGGGCTAATCGTGCGGTTTGGCTATAAAATGCAGCAGATGAAGGTCTTTGATTTCAACAGGTATTTGTACCTCACGCGAGTGCCCGTTTCCAAAACGAAGTTGTATCATATGTCGGCGATAAAAATTGAGTTTGTGTTTTAATCATTATGCTTTAAATTCACGTTCAGGTCTCTGATCGACTTTGCCTTGACTTTTTGCACATTTCACTGGTTTTTTGCCCTGATATTTTTAATATTTACTTGGTTTTTGCCTTAACTTTTTCCATTTTAATCTAAAATACTAATGAAACGCTTTGTTGATCAAAGCCTTCTGCATTGGAAATCAAATCCGGAAAGAAAGTCCTTGCTGGTCAGGGGTTCCCAACAGGAATGATTCATATCAAGTTACAGGATTCATGTTTCAAAACACAAACTGGGACCTGCGGCCTGCAAACTGCAACCTGGTTATTTCAACAGATTTCATCCCCTTTGTAATTCCCTCGTATTTTTACCGTACCTTCGCGCCCAATTTAATTTTATGACATTTAACGACTTAGGACTGCATGATCATCTCATCCGGGCAGTCACACAACTCGGATTTAAAAATCCAACAGAAATACAGGAAAAGGTAATCCCAATTTTTCTGGAAAACAAAAGAGACCTCATCGGGCTTGCACAGACGGGTACCGGTAAAACTGCTGCTTTCGGATTACCGTTATTGCAGCATATCAATCTGAATGATAATTCCACGCAAGGACTGGTAATTTGTCCGACAAGAGAACTCTGCATGCAGATCACCAAAGACCTTGAATCGTATGCCGTTTTTCTTGACAATCCGAAAATCACAGCAGTGTATGGGGGAGCCAATATAGAAGAGCAAATCCGAAAGGTCCGCAAAGGAGCCCATATCCTGGTTGCTACTCCGGGAAGACTGCTTGATCTCATTAAAAGAAAAACTGTAAATCTGGGAACTGTAAAAACGGTTATCCTGGATGAAGCAGATGAAATGCTCAATATGGGCTTTAAAGAAGACCTCGATGCCATTCTGCAAAAAATACCGGAAACCAAAAACACTGGACTTTTTTCTGCAACTATGCCCAAAGAGGTCAGAAGGATAGCAGAAAACTATATGACGGACCCAGTGGAAATTGTGGTTGGAAAAAGAAACAGTGCCGCAGCGAATATCGGACATCATTATTATATGATGAAAGAAAAAGACCGGTATTTTGCATTAAAGAGGATCCTGGATTTTTACCCGGAAATCTTTAGTTTGGTATTTTGCCGGACACGACATGAAACAGGGTCAATTGCTGAAAAACTGGAAAAAGACGGATACAATGCCACTCCGCTCCATGGCGACCTCAGCCAGGCTCAAAGAGATTCTGCCATGAAGAGGTTCCGCGATAGAACGGTGAAGATACTTGTGGCTACGGATGTGGCAGCACGCGGACTGGATGTTTATGACATATCCCATGTGATAAACTATAACCTGCCTGACGACCTCGAAGTATATACCCACAGAAGCGGCCGTACCGCCAGAGCCGGAAAATCAGGAATTTCAATTACACTTGTCAATACAAGAGAAAATCATCGCATCAGTCAACTGGAAAAAAACCTGAACATCAAAATTGAACACTTGCAAATTCCTGATGCTGAGGAAATCTGTGAACAACAAATGTATGCATTGATGGATAAGGTAGCAAGAACACCTGTAGACGATGAAGCTATAAACCGCTACTGGCCAATCATATACAAAAAGCTTAAAAAATACCCCCTTGAGGAAATTATCCAGAAATTCATTTCAGCGGAACTAAACACTTTCCTGGATTATTATAAAAACACCGGAGACCTCAATGCAAAAAAGGAATCTGATAAAAATGACAGAAGTAGCCAAAGAAAACCTGATAAGAGAAAAGATGCTTATAATAAAAACATCAAAGGTGGAAGCAAACGTTTGTTCATTAACCTGGGAGAAAGACAAAACATGAACAAAGGTGCGCTGGTACGACTTATTTGCAGTGAAACCGGGATCACCAGTGACAATATTGGCCAAATCAGCATCCTGAGTGGATATTCCTTCTTTGAAGTGAATGAAAAAGTGGCGGATAAAGTAATGGTAAAAATGAAATCAGGCACCTATGAAGGAAAGAGATTTGCAGTGGATACTTCCCAGGAAAAATCAAGGACAAGCAACAAGAGAAAAAAATGGTGATTATAAGCGGTGCTAAAAGGAAAATGATATAGAAAATAAGGGTGAAGGTTTATCAATTTACCAAAGAATACAAAACCCCATAGCATTCACACGGAGGTACTTTACAAACCGGACAATGGTGCCCTTCATCTCCTCCGACAAAGGTATTCCAGTATCCCTTTATTTCAAATGCAGGTTTTAGTCCAAACTCATCGAGCAATTTATGTGCATTGGTTATACCATGGATATCCTTCCAGGCCATAGCAACGATAGCATCTGCCTGGTTGAGGGATAATTGCCCGAAAGCCTCGCCCAGCATTTTTCTGCCCAGTCCCATTTTCTTTATATCATGATTGACGGCCATAGAATCTAAAATGCCAATCCGGTTCGAGCCAGGCATGACTTCATGTAGTAGGTTTTCCGGGAGCTTCAGATATTCAGCAACAGTTTTTTTATCAAATAACAGGGTTCTGACAAATCCCAACACATGACCGTCTTCTTGTGTGGCAACCTTGCAAAAATGCTGTTTGTCGTGGTTTAGACACTTCAGGAAATCACGTTCATAAAGATAATCATCACCAAGCTCCTTCCTGCTAAGAGCCACAACCTTCGGTAATTGTGCCTTCTCAAGGTCATTGATCCTGATTTCATTCCCCTTCCTGTGAAAATTCTCCTTCATAAAGCTTGATATTTCTTTCAAAAGTACTTTTTAAACCTGACGATGGCAAACCAGCACTTCGCTCTTTTCACCATGCCAGTTATGCATTCCGCTTCCCAGGCAATCCCGGTAGTCAGGACAAACGGCGCATTTCCCTTTCCTTGTCCAGCTTCTGTCGCGGAAAGGCAGGAATCTGTCCTGCCAAACCCTGTAAAAATTATCCTGGTAAATATTACCCTGTGAAAAAGAACGGTCGATATTAGGGCAGGCTGAAATGGATCCATCAGCCAGTACCGAGGCAATATTGATACCCGCCCTGCAAAAAAAGAAACTGTCTCTGACCTTCAATTCATATGACCCCGTATATCCTTCGCAGCTGAACTTTACATCCATAGCCGCTTCCTTCCTGGAGGCTTTAATGAATTCAAACATTTCCTTTAATTGTGCTTTATCCAGGAATAATTCAGAATGGTCTGCAGCCCTTCCGATAGGGATGATGGTGAACAAGCGCCAGGCCTTCACTCCTTTTTTCTGCAAATAGCATTTTATTTCAGGAAGTTCCCGGAGATTTCTCTGGTTCACACAAGTCACCACATCAAAATTCAGGCGTTTTGCATTGGCGGCAATAGATAATGCCTTGTCCACTTTCGCAAAACTGCCAGGCATATTCCGCAACCAATTATGGGAGTCTTCCAGGCCGTCCAGGCTGATGGTCAGTGCACCCAATCCGGCATTGAGAAGTTCATTCTGTCTTATTTCATCGTACAACTGCCCGTTTGTAACAAGCCCCCATCGCATGCCCCGCTTCCGGATCTCTCTGCCACATTCGGTAAGGTCTTTTCGTAACAAAGGTTCTCCTCCTGTCAGCACCACAATTAAGTTCTTAGCCGGATTTTTAATGGTATCAAGTGCCTGTAAAAAATCCTGCAGTGGCATATCAGGCAAAGTACTAGTGTTGCTGCAATCACTTCCACAGTGCAGACAATTCAGGTTGCATCGGGTAGTACATTCCCAGAATAAATAATTCAGATCATGAAGGTTGGTTTCCAGCTTCCTGAATCTCCGGAAAGCTATTTTCTTAAGGGCATCGACCATGTTAATACAGTTCCAGATTAATTTTCAGGAATACCTTGTCCTGTATCTGCTTAACAGTTGTATCAAAAGGCTTGTAATACCCGTTCCCTATTGAGTCTGCATCCTGAAATTCTATTTTAACACTATCCCTCATTGGCGTGTACATGGAAAATCGTCCGTTGGTATCGGTAAATTCTTGTTGTAAAGTCACGGGGATGATAACTTTTATGCCATTTAAGGGTATTCCGGTTTCTTTTGATAAGACTTCCCCTTCGACCAGAAAATCGGGCTCAATATCCTGCGGGGTTCCGTAACAGGCCTGGAAAATAAAAAGTGCGGAAGTAAAAGATAATCCACCAAGTATTCTTCTGATCCATTTTTGCATCATGTTGTTTTCTTTTTATACACAGGAATTGCAATTTACCCTGAAAGGATGTAAATATACAACAGATTGTTAATGGAAATATCCCCATAGCCTCACATAAAAGGATCAAAACAGGAGTTCAGCTTTAGCCAATTTCCCCCCGGTAAAAGTTTATTGGTAAAATGGTATCACTTATCACCGTATAACCCCATCCGGTTACCTTCACTGTCGGTGAAGATGGCAAAATACCCCCTTGCCTTCCGCCAGGATTTTGGTTTTAGGTTGCAAAAATATTTCCCATAACCCTTCTAAAATTGTAAAAATGGGACATAATGTACTGAACATCCATAATGCTCCCCAACATAATACGGGAACCAACCACTTTACTTATTCCTTTTAATCCAATATATAAATAAGCCTATAACAATTACTAAAGCCCCCAGGAAAACCGGGAGAAACCAAACGCTCAAACCTGTCGTTATTTTCAGGGAGACTTGAATTGTACTTAACCCTATATAAAAGAATCCGGAGGAAATAATAATATTTATAGCACGGATTAAATATATTGCACCTACTTTTTGTTTAGTTTGCTGCCCGTTTTGCTTTAACCGAAATCTCTCAATAAAACGGCTTAATAAAAACAAGCCGGAAAACATAAACAACGAAACGAAAGGAATAAGCCAGATGGATCTCTTGTGTCCAAACCCATCAGCCTCCCCTGTTGCATTGTAATGAACCGGAATTGTTTCGGGAATTTTATTATAATAATAAATGATAACCACAAATAAAGATAACGTGAATAAAAAAGCGGTTATGTCTGATATCACCTTTAAAAATGATCGTTGATTTTTCATTCCCTGGAATTCATTTATTCAAAAATACTACTAATTCCAGAAGCAACCCTTCTATAGGTTAATTAAAATTTCTCAGCTTAGAATTGACTTTTGTAGTAGGAGAATATGGCACTGAGATTTTCATGTGATTATAATACTACCTCATAGCGTTGTTTTGCGAGTAATACATAAGGTATATAATCAAATCCTGTCAGAATAAGGTCTGAAAATATGTTTTCCGGATATAGTGTCTTCGGTGGTATAAACACTTTGAATTTATACTATTTTTATCGCAATAATACACTAAGCATTAACAGAATTAAAAATGAAAAGAAAACAATGGCTGTTAAGGAAGATCAATGGGATTTTTACTGTTGCAGCAGGCTTGTTCGGAGGTATGCTTTTCGGACAGTTCCCGCAATTCATTTCCCAATATATTCAACGTGTTGGAGGGCATATTGATGAAGCCAGAAATATTATGAATGAATATGATATTCCGGAAATTGCCGAAAGGATAATGTCTCTGGAAGCAGGATTAAACGCAATTACAGAAGCAGGTCCTTTTACCAAACTGTTTGTTTTCATTGGTCATGCTGATTGGAAAATTGCCCGAAAGACATGGGAAAACTTTATTCCTGGGATAACTTTCGATAGCGAAGGAATAACGTATATCATTGTGGGAGGTATCTCAGCTTTTTTGGTTTTCGACCTTTTAAAAACAATTATTTCAGCCTTTCTTTTTCCAAAAAGAAGGGATAAGGAAAGTCATTCTTATAAATTAAATCCTAAGTAAGGATCACTTATTATGCCTTTGAGCAGAAAAAACACTGTATCTCCAGTTCGTAGTTCACAATTTCTTTCCTATCGAAGAGTTTTTCCTGTTACTTTTAAAACATAATTTCGTCTAAACCGTTTAACAAAATCATTAAAAACCAGCAATAACATGGAAACGACATGTATCAGGTGTGGAGAACCTTTTGACACTGAAGAATTTGACCTGGATGTTTGTCCGAAGTGCGAAGCAGAATTAAATCGTCTTGACTCCGATGATTTTTACCGGGATGAT
The DNA here is from genome assembly GCA_018831055.1 of Bacteroidota bacterium. Taxonomy (NCBI): domain Bacteria; kingdom Pseudomonadati; phylum Bacteroidota; species Bacteroidota bacterium. The sequence continues at coordinate 21,650 of JAHJRE010000071.1, read as the reverse complement.
GACCTGGATTCTGTGGATGAAGGATCGTATTCGGACGACAGCTACAATTATTAAGACAACAATGCCGGTATTACAGCCGGCGTTTGTTTAAAACAACTCCTTCCGGGCTTACCTCCAGGAGGTGACGGTGCCAGTTTCTGTCACGAAGGATTAGCTCAAAGGTGACCACCCCCTTATTATTAACGCGAATGTAATTCATGATCTTCCCCATGTCCCTGACCAAATCAGCGATTGCCAAGGGGATGGAATCAACTGAAAGATTTTCTTCCAGGATAAGAATTGTTCCCTGATCGCCAAATATGGCTATCTTTTCTATGCCTTCATCGTGAAACACCGCCTCAAATCCATCTGCTGCTTTATACCATTCTGTATTAATTGCCTCCGGAAATTCATTTTTAAATGCATCCAGGACTGATTCCGGTATTTCATTCAAACTACCCGTGGTTATATGACGGAGAAAATCCTTCATGTATAACTTTTTGATTAAACTTATGACGCTGTTCCGCTTACAAAGTCACATTATCCTTCCGGTTTCATCTCACGGTATAAATATAATACCCTTGCCTTTGCCCGCTTCAACCTCATTTTTGCTGCGCTTTCGCTGATCCTGAGCGCCGTACTTATATTGTGTATCGATATCCCATCCTGATATTTCATAAGCAACAGGGCTTTCTCCTCAGGATGTATCTTATCAAGTATTTTCATCAGCATATCATAATCCGTTTCTGAAAAATCCTCCTCCACCGGTTCAAATATATCCGGAAGAACATTATCCCTGTCCCAGTCGGGATAACTTATCTTCTTCTGTATCCTGAGATAATCAATACAATGGTTATAGGTAATGGAATATAACCAGGAAGAAAAAGACGACCTTCCCTGAAAGGTGCCCAACATTTCGAAAGCCTTGGCAAATATTTCCTGAGCGAGTTCCCTGGCCTTTTCCTTGTTTTTTACCATAGTATAACACTTATCCAGAACCCTTTGATAATACTTTTTGTAAAGGATGGAATACTTATGGCTCATCCCTTCCCGGAGAATGCTTCGGATGATTTCTTCGTCTCGGAATGCATTGTCGCCCATAACGGAAAACAGCTCAGTGTAATGCGAAGGTAATCATTTGCATAATACCGTTATATTTTTGGATATAATTATTCCCGATGAAAATATTTTCATTTTAATAATGTGACCAAAACATAATCTTTCGTCATAATGCAAAAACAATTACCCTGCCTCCGGGTACATGGATCGCTTCATAACCTGGATCAGGCAAAGCACAGTTTAATTAATTAAAACAGAATCTGAACCATGAAAATGAAAGTATTGTACGGGCTGTCCGCAGTGATTATGCTCGTAATGTTATCCAGTTGCAGCAAAGTCCCCCAGGCAGAAATCGATAACGCCCGTCTGGCTATCGAAGCCGCCCAAACAGCCCAGGCTGATGTTTATGTTCCAGAACAGTTCGCAGCATTGCAGGATTCATTCAATGCCGTAAATGAAAGTATTGAAACACAGAAATCCAAATGGTTCCGCAGTTTCAAGGCAGAAAAAGAAAAGCTTGCTGCCATCAATACCCAGGCCGAGCAGGTTAAAATGAATGCTGAAACCCGCATGAATGAGGTAAAAGCTGAGGTTGTTGCCACTATCGACGAGATCAAATCCTTGCAGGAAATGAACAACCAACTTGTCACACAAGCTCCCAAAGGTAAAGAGGGCGCTGCCGCTATCGAAGCCATCAAGGCTGATATTACCGTTGTAGATGCTGCACTCATAGAAGCACAGCAGTTATTCGACAATGGTGATTTCATGGCCGCTCTCAACAAAGTAAATGCTGCCAAAGAAAAAGCATATGCCATCAATGCCGAACTGAAAGAGGTGATGGAAAAATATGCCAAGATGAAAGGCGGCCGCAAATAATCAAAAAAATTTGAGTAATTCTTTAAAAAAGTCCCGGAACATTCCGGGACTTTTTTAAATTCACGGGTATGAAAAAGGGGAAGAGAAGAAAACTTAAGGTCATTATAATTCTGCTGCCGATCATCTTCGCTGTACCCGGATATTTCCTACTTTTTAACAGAACTGATAATCCATCCAGCAAGATCCGTGAGGCCAGAAACGCTTTATCGGAAGCAAAAAAAGTAAATGCCGGTAAATATGTCGGCCACCTCTATGCCGAAGCTCTGGGATTTTATGATTCTGCTATGATATTATGGAAGAAAGAAAATGAAAAACTCCCACCCTTTCGCAATTTCGATAGTGTGATCCTGTTTGCTGAAACCAGCCGGGAAAAAGCTGCAGAAGCATATAAACTCGCAGTTGCAGGTAATGCTCACCTGAAAAAGACTATGGAAAAAGACATTTCTTTGCTCGAACATGGAATTATACTTTTTGAAAACAGTTACTCTGTATTTCCTCCAGATCAGGAAACCACAAAAAACCTGGAATCAGGGAAACTACTTCTGGCTGAGAGCAAAATCCTCTTCCGTAAAAGCGAATACCATGCATGTGGAGAAAAATTGTTGTCGGCAAAATCACGTATTGAAAAGGCCCGTTTGCTTATGGAAAAAAAAGTAATCCAGTATTTTAGCAAATTACCCGAATGGAAATCATTGGCTGATAAAACAATAAGGACATCTTCCGGAAATGGTTCAGTAGCCATAATCGTGGATAAGTATGCCAGGACATGCACGGTTTATAAATCAGGCAAAACAGTAAAAGTCTTCCCAATCGAAATGGGTAAAAACTGGATGAACCATAAAAAGATGAAAGGTGACCATGCCACTCCGGAAGGAGCTTATAAAATTACCAGCAAAAAAGATGGAAACAAAACTAAATATTACAAAGCTCTGCTGATTGATTATCCAAATGAAAATGATAAACAGCGTTTCAAAAAAGATAAAAAGAAAGGACTTATCCCTCAGAACGCAGATATTGGAAGCCTTATAGAAATACACGGAGGTGGAGGAAGAGGAGAAGATTGGACCAGCGGGTGTGTGGCACTGACCAATGATAACATGGATGAGTTGTTTAAGCTCGTAAGTGTCGGAACACCTGTAACAATCGTAGGGGCATTGGAGGAGTTCAGGCCGGAAAACTAAACTGATCTGTTAACCATATTAATTACAATGAAAAATTTTCAGGATGTCACAAAAGCAATGGTAAACCTTTCCAGACATGTATACTCCATCATGCTATCCTTTTTCCAAAAAAATAGCATCCTGATAAAAAGTATCTTGTTTGCTCTTATTCTTGTATCTATTCTCAGTTTCTCCCTAATCCTCATTCCGTTTTTCCAGGAAAAATCTTTAGTTCTATTTGAAACACACCCCTTTCCTAAGGAAACTCCTACGGAAATTCAAAAAGAAATAGACAACCTTAATAAAAAACTCAACCGCAAAACCCCATCCTGGTCATATCTTGTGATAAACACTGCTGAAAACAAATTCAGGCTTTATTCCGGGAAAAAAGTTATACGACGTGGGATATGTTCCACCGGTAGTTATGTAATGCTTGAAAAAGACGATCAGGAAAAATGGATATTCAAAACGCCCAAAGGAGTTTTTACCGTTGGTGAGAAGAAAGTCAATCCGGTTTGGACTAAACCAGACTGGGCTTTTGTTGAGGAAGGATTACCTGTTCCCCCCACTCATCATCCCTCCCGTTACGAATACGGAGTGCTGGGAGAATATTCTCTCAGTCTTGGCGGTGGGTATCTTATTCATGGCACCCTTTACAAAAGATTTCTGGGAATGCCCGTGACGCATGGATGCATCCGCATGAACGATGATGATCTGGAAGCAGTTTACAGGACCATGCCATCAGGCTCGAAAGTTTATATTTACTAAAATACAATCATCATGCGGGGATTCCATAAACAAATCAACCTTAAACGCAGGCACTGGTATTTAATTCTTTGCATAGCAGCCGCAACCATAATTGTCTACATCCTAGTAATGTCCGCAGTTTCAACCTTCCACACCATAAAACATTATAACCATACATACACTGGTTCTATTCAGGAAAGCCAACCGGAAAAAACCCTTTCTGAGGACATGGAGGCCCTGTATCCGGAACTTGCCTTTGTACGTAGTCGGCTGGCTCTGGCTTCCGACGATTCCATTACTCTGTCGGTGAACCTGCACGATAGTCTGCTTACTCTGGAATATAAAGGAGTAGTTTTGCACCAGGCTCCTATCCTGAGTATCGGAATCAGTGATTTCTTTCAACGTTTAAAACCGGTCGCCCGTTTTAATCTGTTTGCAGAGGTAATGAAAATAGAACGGGCCCTTTCAACCATCTCCCACGAACCGTTAATATATCGGAAAGCTCCTAAAGATACGCTGGAAGCCCAACAAACCAATATTACACCTGACACCAATCTGAGGGAACCCGTTTTTGTTGCCTTTTATATGGAAAATGGGATCAGACTTGAATTAACACAAAACGATCCTGTAGTTAATACCAAATATCGTAAAACCATCCGGGATATACGAAAACGTACCTCCGGAGATTTCGTCCGTTCGATTCTGCTTGGGAAAATTCCGGAATATCAGCCCTGGATAAGAATTCAAACATCATGGAGAGATGCCAGGACGATCTACCGTGCATTGCCAAAAAATGGAAAAATTTCGGTTTATTATCCATAATGTATCTTCGCACAAAAGTAAAATGACTAACTTTACATTTACAATTAATTCTCTCGCAGGGAAAATAAGTCTATTTTGCGCATTGCAGCATTATGAAAGAAAATGAAAGCATCGGACGGACTCTTGGCATAAATTCCCTGAAACCACAGGACCATCTCTGCCTTATATATAATAATCTTCATGAAAAATACCAGTGGGTTTCATCCTATTTCAAAGATGGTCTGAATAAAAAGGAAAAGTTGATTTATATCACATTACCTGAACTTTTCGATAAAACTGTCGCCAGTCTGAAAAAAACAGGACTACCCATTGATACATTGCTTCGCGATGGAAGACTTCATTTTGATCTGCGAAATTCTCCGAATGGCTGTTCGAATCTGACATTTTATAACTGGTTAAAAGATGAAATGGACAACAGCCTTAAGTCAGGTTATTCGGGCTTAAGAATCACAGCTGATTCCGATCAGTATTTCCGCAATGAAAACGATTTGGATGCCCTGGCAAATCAAATCATTTTCCTCGGTAAAAACATGAAACACAAACCTTATGTTATTCTATGCCAGTATAAAAGAAGAAACATAAGCGCTGATTTTCTTCTACAGGTAATTAAAATGCATCCCATTCTTATACTGGAAAATGAGATGTACAAAAATTTTTACTATATCCCTGCTGGGGACCTGATGAGCGCTAAAGCGGCCGACAAGGAAATGGAACAATGGATCAATCAGCTTAGGGATTACAAACTATATGCAGCAACACTCCGGGAAAGCGAACGCAGATTAAGTACGCTGATCGATAACCTTCCGGGAGCCGCTTACCGTTGCCTGAACAACCCTAACTGGTCCATGGAATATATCAGCCATGGTATTCATAAACTTAGCGGTTATACTCCTAATGAAATCATACATGACCGTTCCGTCAGCTATAACGACCTGATTCACCCCGACGACAGAAAGATGGTTTGGGATACTATCCAAAACAGCGTTACTAACCATATAGCATATCAGATAATCTACCGGATAATTCAGAAAGATGGAGGAGAAACCTGGATATGGGAACAAGGCAGGCAAATTGGAACTACCCATGATGGAACTGGCATCCTGGAAGGCCTGTTGACCGATATCAGTGAACAGAAAAGAATTGAACAGGAACTGACTCGTGCCAAAGAAAAAGCTGAGGAATCTGATATGTTGAAATCGGCTTTCCTGGCAAATATGTCACATGAAATCCGAACTCCTCTAAATGGGATACTGGGATTTACAGAACTACTTTCCCAGGATAATATTTCAAGAGAACAAAAAAACCGTTACAAGAATATCGTACAATCAAGTGCAGAACAACTACTTACAATAATCAACGATATCCTTGACCTTTCTAAAATCGATTCACGGCAACTAAGAATCTCATATGATCAGGTAAATCTGGGTAGTATCGTTGATGAAATTACAGAAAAAGCACATTTCGAAAAGACCAGGCTAAAAAAAGGACACATAGAGTTTGTTCTGAATATTCCCCCGGATTGCAATGAAACCTTTCTATATACCGATAGTCACCGTATCAAACAAATCCTGATGAACCTGTTAAACAATGCATTTAAATTCACTTTTAATGGAAGTGTTGAATTTGGTTACAGGATTAACAAAAAGCAAAAAAATAAGCAGGGTGAAATTGTTTTTCATGTAAATGACACCGGGATTGGAATTCCTGAAGAATTACAAAGTATAATATTCCAACGATTTCGTCAGGCTGACCAAACACCCTCCAGAAACCCCGGTGGCACTGGCTTAGGTTTATCCATCTGCAAAGGTCTGCTGGATCTTATGGAAGGCAGTATTTCTCTTAAATCTGCACCAGGAAAGGGTACCTCCGTGAAAGTGACCCTTCCGTTGACCCATGAGGAAGAAAAAGACGTTATACCGGAAGTAATCAATCGATTTGGAGATAAACTGAAAGGTAAAAATATTCTGATCGTTGAAGATAATGAAGTTAACCGGATATATTTCCGTGAAGTACTCAGGGACAAGGGAGCCAATTTGGTTTTGGCGGAAAACGGCATGTCTGCTATGAAAATTCTGAACGGAAATGAAAATATCGACCTTGCTCTTGTTGATATCAAACTCCCCGATATTTCCGGATTGGAAATTATCAGGAAAATCAAAGCCATGAATCTGCCCATACCCGTTGTTGCCCAAACCGCTTATGCCAATGCAGATGAAGTTGACAAATGCTACGAAGCCGGATGTGATGCTTATCTTCCCAAACCAATCAATAAGGGAGATCTTTTTATTGTGATCAACCGCCTGCTTTAATAAAACATTACCGCTTACACAAGTCTAGCTTTACAAAAAATATCTATTTTTGCAAAACCAGCAGGCTGGGACAAAGCCTTTGAAATACGCCTCTTTAGCTCAGTCGGTAGAGCAGCTCACTCGTAATGAGCAGGTCGAGGGTTCGAGTCCCTTGAGAGGCTCAGGATAATCGAAGATCGAAGATCTCAGATGTCAGATCTGAGATCTGAGATCTGACATCTGAGATTTAAGAAGTTTCTTATGAAAAGATACCTGCTCATATTATCAGTATTTTTCTTTGTTGGGATTGGGTTTGCCCAGCAAAATGCCACAACTGACGACGGGAAGAAGGTTGTACTCAATGAAGATGGCACCTGGGATTATGTTACCGAAAATACCGGTGGCATCCCGGGAGATTGTTCAACTTATATTGTTACGGACTCCGATAAAATTACAGGAGAATCTTCCACATCAACCATCCGGAAAATAGTTGTTTCTAAAGATGGAGGAGAAACCGGATTGATATTTTACGGATTCCTTTCGGAAGGAAAACTGACCATTACAATGGAAGTATATGGCGCCAGTCTATGCATGCAACCCGGTTCCCATATCAATATCCTTTTCAGGGACGGGTCAAAACTTGACTTGCAGAACAACAACAAATACAATTGCGAAAATAAGGGAGCCATGTTTTTTGGTGATTCCTGGGGTAAAAAGAAAGAACTACAACTCCTGATGAAAAAAGAAATTGAAACCATGCGTGTTTATACTGCGGATGGGTTTGTGCAGGAAGACTTTACGCCGGAAAACAGCAGAGACCTTATGGAAACACTCAAGTGTTTCAATGAGCTTTTGTGATTAACAGGGAATCAGGCATGCCCGTATATTTCCTGTAATATTCTCTCATATTTCTCGTAAATCACTTTTCTTTTAAGTTTTAACGTTGGAGACAGCGCCCCGGTTTGCGGGCTCCATTCATCGCATACCAACCGGAATCGCTTGATTTGCTCAGTCTGCCCTAATCGCTTATTGGCAGTATTGACTTCACCCTGAATCTTTTTAATTATTTGGGGTTGCCTGATTAAATCTTCATTATCCTGAAAGTGAATTTTATGTTTGGTGGCAAAAAAATGAAGATAATTGAAATTAGGGCTGATCAGGGCACTTGCAAATTTTTCGTTTGCTCCAACCACCATAGCTTGTTCAATGAGCATAGATTCCTTTAGAATGTTTTCAATTACCTGAGGTGCAATATATTTCCCCGCAGATGTTTTAAACATTTCCTTTTTCCGGTCGGTGATTTTTACGAAGATTTCGTCAACCATCACTCCAATATCCCCTGTGTGCAACCATCCTTCTTGGTCAATCACTTCACGGGTCTGTTCATCATCCTTGTAATACCCCATCATTACATTAGGTCCTTTGCACAGAATTTCACCATCTTCAGCAATTCTTACTTCTACTCCGGCCAAAACAGGTCCGACCGTTCCAAACTTCACCCTTTTACGGCTAACTGGATCATTAACGGCTATCACCGGCGAGCTTTCCGTAAGACCATAACCCTCATAAACCGGGATACCTGCGGCCCAAAATACCCGCAGAAGCCTTTCCTGAAGAGAGGAGCCCCCGGAAACCATTAGCTCTATATCCCCACCCAGTCCTTTCCTCCACTTACTGAACACAAGACGATCGGCAAGCTTACGCTTTTTTTCATAATACCAACGCTTCCCATTATTCAATTCAAAATCATGCGCAATCTTTAAAGACCAGAAAAAGATACTTTTCTTGATCCCTTTCAGGTCCTTCCCCTTAGCTACAATGCTGTCATATACTTTTTCAATCAGCCTGGGAACAGTGTTAAAAACATGAGGTTTTACTTCTTTAATATAATCCCCAATCTTACCAAGGTTTTCAACATAATAGAGGCTGACCCCATTGATCTGAAAATTGTAATTCATCATGCGCTCATATACATGGCACAAAGGAAGAAAACTCAATGCACGGTGAGAACTATTGAGAGGCAACATACTTGCTGTTGTCATTGCATTGCTCAAAATATTCCTGTGCGAAAGCATTACTCCCTTAGGATTGCCTGTAGTCCCCGATGTATAGATTATCGTAAGAAGATCGTTTTCTTCGATGGTTGCTTTCAGCTTTTCCAACTCTTCCTTACGTTTTTCGGCTGATTCTTTCCCCTTTTCCAAAATTTCCAACCACTGGCGCTCCCCTTCAACCTGGCTGAACGTGAAAATATATTCGAGGTTATCTATCTTTTCAGCCTGGGGCTTAATCTTCTGAAGTAATTGTCTGTCGGAAACAATAAGCATACGGGCCTCTGAGTGCCGAAGTATATATTCCTGATCCGATGCGCTCAAGGTTGGGTAAACAGGAACATGTACTATGCCTGCCTGTGCCATGCCCATGTCCAAAAAATTCCATTCCGGACGGTTTTGCGAAATGGTAACAATCTTATCCCCCTTCTTAACACCCATTTCCATTAGCCCGTAACTTACCAATGAGGAAAGTTCAACATAATCCCCCGATGAATACCTGATCCACTCATTATTCTCATTTCGGGCAAAAGCATCGGTTTTCCAGGAGAAGTCATTCCGGTAAAGCTCCAGGATGTCAAATAAACGCGTAATATTCATAGGGATGCAGGATTAGTTTAACCAAAGATAGAAAAAATACAAATACCTGCCATAATTACAGAAAAATCAGTTCCCGAGGCTTACCCTATTGACATATCCGGGTTCCAGAAAACTTTTTTGGAGGGTTCTCCCCGGTTTACTCCATTCACAAAATTTTCAACACATTCGAGAAGATCCTCATGGTAACCTCCTTCCAAAACGGCGAATATATTCCTGAATGATCTCCTCAGCCTGTAACCGCATTCGTAATATACATCGGCAGAATACTCCATTTCCAGGAGCTTGTCTTTTATATATCCATCAAATCCTGCGGAAACACCAACGGCATCAGGTCTGAAATCGACAGCCCTCTCAATAATAGCATCCAGAGCTTTCAGAAATTCTTTATCACCGCTCCCTGGAGTCAGAGGTATATTAACCGTGTAACCGGCTCCTTTACCTATACCGGTTTCAAATGGTAACCCTGTAAAAGGGAAGCAATGCAACTGATGAATAGAGGTAAACATAACCTGATCCGAATCGTAGAAAATCGACTGAGTCCCGTCACCGTGATGACCATCAATATCCACGATAAGAACCTTGTTTCCCTTGTTCACCAAATACTGGGTTGCAATAGCCAAATTGTTGAATAAACAGAATCCGGATGTTTTTTCTCGCCCGGCATGATGACCAGGGGGCCGAACTACGGCAAAATCGCTATCAACTGCAGCTAAAACTGAAAGCCCTACTGCAGCCTTTGCAGCTTCAAAGGTCTCCGGACTAAGCTGAACTTCTGCCAGACATTGACGATTTTTACATGAATTGCGGATGTATTCAATATATTCTGCTGAATGCACCAGTGAAAGGTAAGGGTCCCCGTCAACATCAATTTCATCAAATTTACCTGCAAAAGGTTTGATCCTGTAATCGCCCTCAAAATTTGATGCAATGTTGTGGTTGAGAAATTTCCTGTTAAATAGAATCTTCATATCAACATACTTTTCCGGCCCCTACCAAAAAAGGTCGTAAAGGTAAAAAAAAGAATAGTAAACAATGCCAAAACAGGAAGGTTTTAAAGATGATCCTGAAAATACTCAAAAATCATCCGATTGAGATGCAGCCTGTCGCGCCCTCCTACCCCGTGCCCATGTCCCGGATATACAAAATAATCAACCTGGATGCCCTCCTGGATGAAGTGTTGAATCAGGTCGAGGCTGTGTTGCCATACTACCACCGGATCTGAGGTGCCGTGAATGATCAGAAGGTTCCCCTTTAATTTACCGGCATGGTTCAACAGACTTGCTTCCTTATATCCATCCGGGTTTTGATCCGGAGTATCCATATATCTTTCCCCGTACATAACTTCATAATACCTCCAGTCGGTAACCGGTCCACCGGCTACCCCAGCTTTGAAATCATCGGGTTGTTTGAGCAAAAGGGATATCGTCATAAACCCACCATAACTCCATCCATCAACTCCTATCCTTTCTTTATCAACATATGGCAAGCTCCTTAAAAATTCAACCCCCTTCATCTGATCTTCTACCTCAAGGGTACCAAGGTTCCGGAAAACAGCCTGCTCAAAATCAAGGCCGCGATTGGCAGACCCGTGATTATCCAAAGTAAAGACTACATAACCCTGCTGTGCCAGAAAATTCAAATATAAGCCTGCTCCCCCAAGCCATGAATTGCTCACGAGTTGTGCATGAGGCCCCCCATATACATAAATAATTACAGGATACTTCTTACCCGGATCAAAATTTGCCGGTTTGATCAATCGACAATAAAGATCATCGCTGTTACCCGATTTAATGGTGAAAATATCCATTGTACCCATCGCATAATCCTTCAGAGGGTCTTTATTCTCCAATAATGTTTGTAATACTTTCCCTTTTTGATCAATAATATCATACCTTCTGGCGGTTGTTGTATCACTGAAAATATCTATCAAATACTTACCGTTCTTATTAAAAAGTACGTTATGTGTCCCATTCATTGGCGACAATTTTTTCATCTCCCTGTTTTTCAAATCAATGGAGTAAATATCATTGTTCAACGGACTCTCAGCAGTCGCTGTAAAAAAAACATAACGGTCTTTGGGATCCGTCCCCAGCAATGAAGTTACCACCCAATCACCATCGGTAAGCTGATCTACCAATTGCCCATCTGTATCATATAAGTATAGATGATTAAATCCGTCCCTTTCAGACTGCCATATGAAAAGCCCAGGTCGGCTATGCAGGAAATACATTGGATTCTCGGGTTCCACATATTTTTCGTGTTGCTCCTCAAATAATGTGGCTACCAGGTCACCGGTAACGGCATCATATTTATTTAATTTTAAATGGTTCTGATCCCGGTTCAGTAAAGCAATATATATATGCTTTTCATCAGGGCTCCAGGATATGCTTGTAAGATATTGATCTGCGGGCTCTCCGGTTTTAACGAAAACTGTTTTCCCTGTAGCAAGATCATAAATCCCGAGTTTTACCTGCTCGCTGGTCATTCCGGCCATCGGATATTTTATGGGTTCCGGCTCTGCAATCCTTTTACCAATATTTACTATGGGATAATCCGCTACCATAGACTCATCTTTGCTGTAAAAGGCAAGTTTATTGCCTTTCGTAGACCAAAAAGTACCTTTGTTTATACCAAATTCATTGCGATGTACCGTTTGCCCGTTCACTACATGCTTGTTTTCATCTTTTGTAACCTGAATCTGCCTGCCTTCAAGGGCTATGTACAAATTATTGCCCAAAGTGTATGCTACAGCAAAATTATTCTCTTCAATATCTGTGTTTTCTGCATTATCATCAAAGTTGTTTATTTCCCGCAATTGCTTTAGTCTGATGTCATAAAGGAATACACGATGATTGTGTGTGAACATGAAAATATTATCACCAAGCCATTGGATACCGGGAAATCTTTTTATAGAATCCTCCTCGATTTTATTGAGAGCACAATTAATATCATTTGCAGATAGAATAGTGTCGGTGCGGGAAGAACCTGCCTTTGAAGAAACCAGCTTATTATGCGCAATCCATGAATAATAATCGCTGGTTCCCATCCACTGCAGATTTGAAATGCTTTCAGGATAAAGACTCCGGTTGAACATCGTCACATCTTCCAGGGTAAACATTTTATCCTGAGAGATGGATGTTAGGGATAATCCCAAAAATGTCAGTGTAAGAATTGTGTTGATAGTCCGGTTCATGATTATTGTTTTTATTCAAAATGTGCTTTACTGTGAAATTTCAAATTTGAAATCGGATAGATGATTGCTTTGTTTATCATTGAGATATATAAAAAAAGGTATTTGAACAGGTTTATCGATCATCACGGTAGTATAATTCCACCAGCCATTACCCTCGGGTAACTGAGGTGCCTGATAATCAAGGTCGATTTCCGTCACCTTTTGATCTTCTTTATCCCTGATGATCACAAAAAACCATTTGAAATTTGCCCGGCTTTCATCGGCACGGCTGATAAAAATGTTTAGCAAACCCCCAGGTGCATTTTTATTGAAATAATCAAGTTTTTCATCCAATTCGCTTTCACTCCAATTATTTATTATTGCAATTTCCCTGATGGAATCTGCAACTTGCTCAGGAGATCTGAATGAAACAGTAGTAATAGGCCCCAGGTTTGTATGACGATAAACCGCAGGTGTTTCTCCAAATACCTGTGTAATGGAATGACCATCAATGATCCTTGTTTCCTTGTCAACCCAGGGTCTCTCTGTTAACTGCGGATTAATGTTCCCTATTTCCTGGGCAAACAGAAAAGAGATAGTCATAAAAATTACGAAAATAGCGCATGTCAGATTTTTCATGAGATGGTCATATTATTTCACAAACTATGAATTGCATCAGAAATGAGCGACAATTTATCCATATTGTCCTCAATTGCGTTACCAACCACCACCAGATCAGCTCCAGCTTTGCAAATATCCGCGGCAGTTTGGGGATCCCTTATTCCTCCGCCCACAACCATCGGTATAGAAATATTCTGTCTGACACTTTCAACCATCTCCACGGATACAGCTTTCATTGCCCCGCTGCCTCCATCAAGATAAATCATCTTTAATCCGAGCATTTCACCGGCCATAGCTGTACATACAGCAATGTCCTTCTTATGGTAGGGTATAGGAAGAGAATTACTCATATAAGAGGCCGTGGTTGTTTCCCCACTTTCGATAAGCATATAACCGGTGGGAATCACTTCCAATCCAGCATCCCGGATATATGGGGCCGCTATTACATGCTGGCCGATCAGCATTTCCGGATTTCTTCCTGAAATTAATGAGAGGAAAAGAATAGCATCGGCATGACGGTTAACCTGCAGGCTGCTGCCCGGGAACAAAACAACCGGTATACTGCAATGATCCTTTATTCGCAGAATGGTTTCCTCCAAATGGTCATTGATGAGTAAACTACCACCAACCAACAGGATATCCACCAGATTACGTTCAGATTCCTTTGCAATAGCAATAATAGATTCACCCGAATACTTATCCGGGTCAATTAAAACTGCAAATTTCTTTGCAGGTCCCTGTTCTCTGATTTTTAAATATATACTCATTCCTGGCCCACTAGTTCCTATACAAACCTACATGAAAAAAGTTATTTAAACAAATCATCTGTGGTCTTTTTCCCATTCTTCAGATATATTTCATCCCAACTTCGCTAATTAACAGTCGCTTCAGTCTGAAAACCGGCCATCCCCGGCAACATATACCGTGACATATTCTCCCGACCAAAAATAGTAAAGCTTGTAATGATGACTAAAGCCCCCGAGTTCTATTGTCCCATCAAAATAACCGAAATCTTTTGGTTCGGGTAAAGAAAGCCGGATATGATCACGAAAATCAAGTCTTCGCTGACCGTAGATCTTGTACAAAGCCTCCTTCCCACACCAACCCAGGCATAACCTCTCCGGAGTAACGGCATCTTCCATTTGCCTTATTTCCTCATCACTCAGAAAACGATCCTTAATACCTAATAGCTTTGGGGTGATCCTTTCAACATCTATACCCACAGGCATAGTTTCACTTATGATGGCTGCTGCCATGGTTCCGGCATGAGAATAGGATAAATGACATTTACCGGAACTGAAAAAAGGCTTGCCATTTTGATCATACAAAATGTTGCCATAATTTGCTCCCGCCAGCTCCTTTAAAAGCAGTCGCGATGCAAGCCAATGCTTTTGACGTTTTTCTACCAGGAATCGCCCGTAATAATCAATGTCCTCCTCCGTAAAAATCATCCTTTCCCTAAGCTCCTCCAACCCTTCGATGATTTCCCAAAGGCCGACAACAAAACCCTGTTTATAATGCTCATTGAATATAACCGGCATTGAACGTCATTTAGGGCCCAAAGTTATGATAAAACTAAATGAGTATCGGGAATGATTAATATCAAGTAACCTACTCTATGGTTGCACGCAGCAGGTTGCAGGTTACAGGCTGCATGTAGTTTGGGTGTGGGTGATGAGTGATGAGTTGTCGCTTGCAACCTGTTACCTGTTGCGTGTTACATGATACCTGCTGCGTGTTACCTGCTTCTCCTTATAACCTGCAACCATTTGTTATTCCTTCCCGACACTCACATAAAAATAAACGGTTTGATTTTGCCTGTATCCCCCTAATGATTACCTTTGCAAACCAATAAAAATATAGGGATGGAAAATTCAATAGTAGTAGAGAGTTTAAGCTACAAGATTAAAGACATCAGTTTGGCTGACTGGGGAAGAAAAGAGATTGAGATGGCAGAAAAAGAAATGCCGGGACTTATGTCATTACGAAAGAAATATTCTTCACTTAAGCCGCTGAAAGGTTCCAGAATAACAGGTTCGCTTCATATGACCGTTCAAACTGCCGTTCTGATTGAAACCCTGGTGGAATTAGGTGCAGATGTTCGTTGGGCAAGCTGCAATATCTTTTCCACTCAGGATCATGCCGCTGCAGCTGTAGTGAGGGATTCCGGTGTGCCAATTTTTGCCTGGAAAGGAGAAACCCTGGAAGAATACTGGTGGTGCACACAGATGGCTCTTGCTTTCCCCGGAGGAAAAGGCCCAAACCTGATTGTTGATGACGGCGGTGATGCTACCCTTTTGATCCATATGGGCTATGAAGCCGAAAACAAACCCTCTTTGCTTGAACGTAATCCTTCAAACAAAGAAGAAAAAGTTATCCTGAATCAACTTAAATCAATATATATCGAAGATCCAACACGTTGGCACAGAACAGTAAAGGAATGGAAAGGGGTTTCCGAAGAAACCACCACAGGAGTACACCGGCTTTATCAACGAAAAGAAGCCGGCACCTTACTGGCTCCCGCCATTAATGTTAACGATTCCGTCACAAAATCGAAATTCGATAACCTCTATGGATGCCGGGAATCACTGGCAGATGGTATTAAGAGAGCAACGGATGTTATGATTGCCGGAAAAGTTGTCGTGGTTTGTGGCTATGGCGATGTTGGTAAAGGCTGCGCCCAGTCCATGCGAGGCTTCGGTGCCCGGGTTCTCGTTACGGAAATAGACCCGATTTGTGCTCTTCAAGCCGCTATGGAAGGGTTTGAAGTCACCACAGTGGAAGACGCCCTCGCTGAAGGTAATATTTTTGTAACAGCCACAGGAAACAAGGATGTGATTACAGCAGAGCATATGTCGAAAATGAAAGACGAAGCCATCGTTTGCAATATAGGACATTTCGACAACGAAATCCAGGTAGATAAACTCGAAGAATGGCCGGAAATAGAAAAAATCAACATCAAACCTCAGGTGGATAAATTTAGCTTTTCCGATGGACATTCGATCTATCTCCTGGCTGAAGGAAGACTCGTAAACCTGGGTTGCGCTATGGGACACCCCTCTTTCGTTATGAGCAATTCATTTTCAAACCAGGTACTGGCGCAAATCGATCTCTGGAACAACGATTACGAATTAGATGTATACAGATTGCCTAAAAAACTGGATGAAGAAGTGGCACGGCTTCACTTACCCCATATTGGTGTTAAACTAACAAAAATGACACCCGAACAAGCAAAATACCTTGGCATAAATGCCGACGGCCCTTTTAAACCCGATCACTACAGGTATTAAAACAGGTTCGAGTTTCCTTCCTGGTTAATAGATTGTTTAATTTGTGATTTGCAGCAGGTTACCGTCATAAAATGTTCGGTACTGGATAAGCATTTTTGTGGCAGGAGCCAAAGGGGATCCATCCAAAATCAGATAATTGTATGATGCACACGTGTCGGTTACATATGGATAATCGACAATTAACCTCGTACATCCGCTTTGATTGCAACAGTCATTCGAATTGGTGGGAGGAGTCCTGTCAAAAGCATTAAACTGATCCTGTGTCATCCGGTAAACAATAATCCCGCGGCTTGGAGCTGACGCTGTCAGATACAACCAACCCCCGACAGTGTTTAATTCCAGATACTGCGTGGAGTTGGGATTGATCGTGATGTTTACATACCCTACATCAACCTGATCTCCATCCTTGTCATCCTTGCAGGATATCAATGATAAAAGTATAAGGATAAACCAAAATCCGGCTTTTGAAATCCTCTCAATTGTGTTCCGGAAATTTCTCATGCAAAGAATATTTTTTCTTCTGCAAAATTAGGAATATTATTTAATTCCATACATTTGAATGATTTATGCTGCTTCCTGGAAAATCCATACAAAAAAAATCATTTAAAAGAATCATTACCCAAACAGGCATGATACTTTTAATAATGATGCTGCCTTTTGCTCAATCATGCAGTATATTCCATAAATCCAGCGAGGAGAAATACATGAAAAAGCAAAGAAGGATTATGGAAAAGCAGGCAAAAAAGGATTACCGTGATCAAATGAATAAACATTACGAGATGCAATCGGAAGACACCCAGTTAATGATGAAGAACTCCAAAAAAGGCAGTAAAAAACTCAATAAAAAAAGGAAAAAAGACTTTATGAGACGCTTTAAAAAATGCGACCCGGGTGAAAAAACCGAGTGAAAAAAGGAAAGGTTATTTCGAATAAATGAAATTCAGATACAATATAATTAAATTCTACCTCATTGGTGTATTCATGATTTTTGCCCTGCAAACCCGCTTGCTGGGCCAGAAAACTGAAAACATACGGTTTGACCGAATATCCACAGAAAATATACGATACGAAAAAGGCCTTTCCCAGAATCTCGTCTTTGCAATCATGCAGGATCATATGGGATTTATGTGGTTTGGAACATGGGACGGGCTGAACCGCTATGATGGCTACAGCTTTAAAATTTATAACAAACTCAATGGCCTGTCCAATACTACAGTACGAAGCTTGCTTGAAGACAATAAAAGCAATCTCTGGATCGGTACCGAAGATGGTGTCAATATTCTGGATCTGACAACAGGAAGGTTGATACATATGCTTCATGAACCTGGGAATATAAATACCCTGAGTAATAATTATATTAATCATATATACAGGGATCGTGACGGATATTTCTGGTTTTGCACAGCTAAAGGTTTAAACCAGTATAATCATCTCAACCACTCCTTCATCCATTATTATTTTTACTCCGAAGAAGCCGATAGCATCAGAAGCAACTGGATCAATAAAATAATTCAGGATCAAAGCGGGAATATGTGGATTGGAACCCGGCAAGGATTGTTTTGTTACCAGGTTGATCAAAAAACGTTTCTTCCCTATTTTTCTGAGAATAACGGGAACAGTATCAGCGACAATCTGGTCAATGATATCCTGCAAACCAGGGATGGATATATCTGGGTAGCTACCCGAAATGGGCTAAGCCGTTTAAATCCCCAATCAGGAAATATAACATCTTTCAGGCATGATTACCTGGATCCCGCGTCCCTAAGCAATAATAACGTAACCTGTTTGTTTCAGGACAGCCACGATCAGCTATGGGTGGGAACGCGTGATAAACTAAACTTATTTGATCCTCTAACCGGTACCTTCACAACATATGGTCATACCAATAAAAGCACCAGCCTTAGTAATGATGATATCTATTCTATCTATGAAGACCGGTCAGGAAATATCTGGGTGGGAACTTTCAAAGGAGTAAACATGTACAACCGAAACTCCAGCAAATTCAACCTTTATGCCCGGTCATCCGATGAACCCAATACCCTGTCCAATAACATCATTTATTCCATTTATAAAGACGATGATGGGAAAATATGGATTGCCACAGCTCAGGGTATAAATATCCTCGACCGGACAACCGGAAAATACGAATTATTACACCATGAGTTTGATAATGTTTATGACCTCGCAAGGGAAAAAACCAGGATTATCGTCAAGGACCATAAAGGCAATTTTTGGATCGGAAGCGAAAACCACGGACTGTTCCACTATAACCCCGAAAAAAGGATTTTTTATCACTATCACAATATTCCTGAACAAAATAACTCTCTTATCAGCGATGGTATATTGTACCTGATGGAATCGTCAGATCATAAAATCTGGATTGGGACCAATAACGGACTAAGCATCCTGGATCCTGAAACCCGCCTCTTTACCAACCATCAAAATGATCCCAAAGATAATTCCAGCCTGAGTGCCAACCGTATCTGGCAAATCTATGAAGACCATGCCGGGAATATCTGGATCAGTACCAATGGAGGGTTAAACCTCTATCTGCCAGAAAACGGAACTTTTAAAAGATATATGTATTCATCGAATGATCCGAACAGCATTAGTTCCGATAAAGTTTTCTCGGTATATCAGGACAACCGGAACCGCTATTGGGTCGGAACAATGGGTGGGGGACTGAACAGTTTCGACCGGGAGAAACAAAGCTTTTATGCATTTACGGAATTGGACGGACTCCCCAACAATGTGGTTTACTGTTCCCTTGAAGATGAACAAGGAAATCTTTGGCTTTCCACAAACTGGGGTTTATCCAAATTCAACCCTGATGATACCATATTTATTAATTACGATATAAAAGATGGCTTGCAAAGCAACGAATTTAATTCTCCTGCATATTTAAAGGCTGATGATGGGGAAATGTTCTTTGGTGGTATGAATGGTTTTAATTCCTTCTACCCTGAAGAAATCGGACACAATGATACTCCTCCTGAAGTGATAATCAGCACCTTCAAGATATTCAATGAAATACAACCATACAGTATTGAGGATCAAGATACACTGATCCTGAATTACAGGGATAATTTTTTCTCATTTGAATTTTCAGCACTTGATTATTCCAACCCTTCTAAAAATAAATATCAGTTCAAACTTGAAAATTATGATGTGGACTGGATTCACAGAGATGCTGACCGCAGAATTGCCGAATACGCAAACATTGCCCCCGGAACATACAAATTCAAAGTAATAGCCTCAAATAACGACGGTGTTTGGAACCATGAAGGACTAAGTTTTTCAATCATAATACACCCCCCCTGGTATTCCACCTGGATATTCAGGATATTATTCAGCTTGTTTGTGGTTTTCCTTGCCTGGTTCCTGGTATACAGAAGAATAAAAACAATCAGGAAAAGGCATGAGGTAGAGAAAAAGGTACTTTACATTGAAAAACAACTTTTCGACATTGAGCAAAAAGCACTCAGGCTGCAAATGAACCCTCACTTCATATTCAACTCATTGAACGCGATCCAGAGTTTTGTCATTGCCAGCGATACCGATAAAGCTATCCATTATCTTTCAAAGTTTTCACAGCTCATGAGGCTTATTTTATATAATTCACGCGAATCAGCCGTCCCAATCAGAGATGAGATAAAAGCACTGACATATTTCATGGATATCGAACGTCTCAGGTTTGATAACAAATTTGATTATGATATTCAGCTTGATCCGTTAATAGATGAGGAATTTTTGGCCATCCCTCCCATGATCCTGCAACCATACGTTGAAAACGCTATATTGCATGGTCTTATAAATAGCCAGAATCCAGGTATGATCCGTTTGGAAATGAAACTGGAGGAAGATACTGTTTTCTGCATCATTGAGGATAATGGCATCGGACGGGAAGAAGCACGGAGAATCAAAGAATTGTCAGGAATAAAAAGGCAATCCCGGGGCATGATGATCACTCAGGAAAGACTGGATCTGCTGAACAAACAACACAAGGATAAATATTCCGTGAAGGTTATCGATCTCAGCGACAACAATGGAAATGCAACAGGAACAAGAGTTGAGATACGGATGATATTTGAAGAGCTTTAATTTAAATCACCCAAGAACGTAATTATTATGATCCGAGCCATTATCATTGAAGATGAAAAGAAATCAAGAGAAACACTAAGAGGTTTGCTAAACCGGTTTTGTAGAAATGTGGAAGTGGTTGCGGAAGCGGATGGATTCAAATCGGGACTCGATGCTATTCGTTCCAATAAGACCGATATGTTATTTCTTGATATCCAAATGCCTGATGGAAGTGGATTCAGATTGTTGGAACATATCGAAAAAATTGATTTTGAGATTGTTTTTACAACAGCTTTCGACCATTATGCCATAAAAGCCATAAAATACAGCGCACTCGATTACCTTTTAAAACCCATTGACCCGGATGAACTGGTAAATGCCGTGAAAAAAGTTGAACTTAAAAAATCAGGAAACCAGATAAATAAAAACATCCGTGTTTTGCTTGATAATATCCATGCCGCAGAATCTGAAACCCAGAAAATCGTTCTATCTACCGCCGATAAAATTCATATTGTCGAAGTAAGCAAAATTATTCGTTGTGAATCAGACAATTACTATACACTTTTTTTTCTTAATGACGGAAAAAAAATTCTTGTGTCAAAAACCCTGAAAGAAAATGAAGAGTTATTAAGCAGTCATAACTTTATCAGACCACACAAATCTCACCTGATAAACATAAGGTACATTAAAAGTTTTGTTCGGGACGAAGGAGGCTATATCATGATGGAAGACGGGAGCCAGGTTCCTGTTTCCCGAAGGAAACGGGAAAAGATCCTGGAAATTATTGCCAACATTTCTTAAATGGGAAAACATATATTTTAGACTGGTTTCCAAACATTAAGAGAAAAATTTTCGCACCGATAACTGATTTTCTTCTACCGATAACTTTTTTTTTCTTTCTTTTT
>JAHJRE010000070.1 GCA_018831055.1 Bacteroidota bacterium | reverse complement strand
GGGGGGGGGGGGGGGGGGGGAGGGGGGGACTGGGAGACTGGGGGACTGGGGGACTGGGAGACTGGGGGAGCAGAATTAATTTCTTGCACCATAAATCTAACATCTGAGATCTGAGATCTGAGATCTGAGATCTCAATACATTCCTTGCTTAAACAGCTTTTTATTCTCCCTGTCTCGGTAACCTTTGTAGAGGTAATAAGCATATCCTCCATGAACCCTTACTTTTTCAGGAAAGGGGTAATTGAGGTAAAAAGTATTAATGATATCACCCGATCTTAGGTCGATCTCCATGAGCTTGCAAACTCCGCTTTCCATCTCAAGGGCAAAAGCCCGCAGTTGTTTTTCATCGACCAAAACCTCATATTCTTCCCACGTTTTATCCAGGAAGACTGAAGACAAAATCTTTTGGTCATTTTTAACCTGATGAAAAGTTATTGGCACATTAAAAAGATGATCTCCCTCTTCCGTAAAATAACGAATAGCGGATTCAGGAAAATCAAAGACCGCCACATAATTGTCTATTCTTTTAAGCTGTGCCATGACCGGAGCATAATAAGCAATCTTGTTAAAGTGATGATCCACTTCCCTGTCTCTTTCATCTCTGACACGCAAATTCGGAAATTCGGTATTACCGTTCAGATCGCTCACTCTTATTGGAGTTTCCAAAGATTCTGTCCTGTAAGTCGTGGCCCACATCAACAACATATCATCTTTGTTTTTTCTCAGCATATTCAATTTAAACTTGTCAATGATATTACAAACAATTCTGCTCTTTCCCGTATTCAGATCAATAGAATAAAAATCTACCTGTAAGTTATATAATGATTTACGCATTGCGAAAATATGACGGCCGATGTTGGTGATGCAACTGGAGAATGCATAATTGAAGAATCCGGCAGACATAGGATTTTCAAGTTCCAGGGTGTAGTTCTTTCTCACCACAACATAAGCAGAATCCTTTGTAACCAGGTGTATGTCGTCGAGGCAGGATTTGACAATTGCCTGAGGTTTACCAGGAAGGGACTGATTTCGACTGATCGTGTCCCCGTCCTGGTCGAGCAGCAATAGCTCCGACCTTTTTAGCCGGTCGCGGAAAATCAGCAGGTAGATCAGATCACCTGATAACTCATAATCAAGTACCGAATAAACATCGTCTTTAAAGATGGCCTGGATTTTCTCGGCTTTGACGGTCACTTCATTCAGCGGGAACACTTTTGAAACGAGCTTGATGTCAAACACTTTCGGCATGTTGCCATCAACCCTGATCCTTCGGGTTTCATAGCCGATACAGGTAATGACAAGAGTATCTGGAGGTTCCAGGGCAAAGACAGAGTATTCGCCGTCGGTCCCGGTAACAGCCACATAGTTGTTCTTCTTCAGTCTCAGATGTACAAGCGGAAGAGCTTTTCCATCGGAAGCATCAAACACATGGCCTTTGAAGAATACAGGAATTTCCTGGGTGAGGGAAAATAATGGTGAAAGCAGGAAAACCGCCAGCATGATGGGCAATGAAATGCCATATTTGTTTTTCATGATGGGAGGTTTTGGTTGCGTTAAAATTACAGAAAAATCTCCTGATTGCAAAATATTACTCAGTTAACGGCAGGTTTTAATCAGGAAAAGGATGAGAGAAGGTTGTTATTCATTGAGCAACTGATTCGTATAAAGGGGCTTGATCACCGATCATATATTCATAATTCACTCATTCCGCTATCCAGCAGCTTCTTAATAGAAATATTTCCATCAATAAGATTCCAGTGGATTCCTAAGCCGGACAGGGAAATAGTCAACTTTTCCTTTTCTTCCTTGCTGGCAGCAGCCAACTTTTTTGAAAGACTGACCCATTTATGACGATACACATTATCAACAATAAGTAAAAATACAATATCATTAATTACTTCTACTATTTTTATGTCATTCAAAGCAAGAATATGTATTGGCTCATCGATCGTCGATCGTCAATCATCCCCCCCCTCCTCCTGTCAAACCCCAAAACAACACGCTCTTCTTCCCCAACACCTTCTCACCCAACAGCGATGGCCTGAACGACATTTTCAAGGCAAAAACCGCATCGGACAACATAACACACTTCCACCTGTTCATCTACAAGCGCTGGGGCGGCCTGGTCTTTGAAAGCAAAAGTATCACCGAAGGCTGGGACGGGCAATACAACGGACAGCCGGCACCGGAAGGAACGTATGTGTATCGGGTGGAGTATGCTGTGGGAGGTGGAGAGATGAGGGAAGTGGATGGGGTGGTGGTGGTGGTGAGATGATCCTGGTTTCTCCATACCTTACATCAGATGCATTAAGTAACCAATTTTGACATTCTTGATTATTTGCCGAATTATTAATAATTTTGATTAAAAAATTATGCATCAGATCCTGGCAAAAAACATTGAAAGTATCAAGATGTTATGTGCAGCACATAATGTAAAATACTTATATGCATTCGGATCGGTTTGTACCAATGATTTTAATGATTCCAGCGACATTGACTTGTTGGTATCACTTAAGCCAATGGAATTTGGAGAATATGCGGACATGTATTTTGCATTGGCCGACAAGCTCGAAGAACTTTTTCAACGTCCGGTTGATCTGATAACAGACAAATCGTTGTCCAATCCCTACTTCATTAAATCCGTTGATCAGACCAAAAAGCTGCTTTATGAATGATCAATTAAAAAAGTATCTATTTGATATAAAAGAGGCCATTTTGTCCATTGAATCTTATTTTCAAGGCAAGAAACAATTTGATATATACTCAAAAGAAAAAATGTTGCGAAGAGCTGTTGAACGGGAGCTTGAAATTATTGGGGAGGCCATCAACCGCTTAGACAGGATTGATTCTTCAATTGAGATTTCCGGTAAAAATCAGATTATTGGAATGAGAAACAGGGTCATTCATGGTTATGATAAAGTTGACGACGAAATAATCTGGGGTATAATCATAAAGAACTTGCCTGTATTGAAGAAGAAAGTAGATGACCTATTAAATGCATAGAAAATCATTTTGGGGAATCAATTTTCAATTCTGAATTCCACTCCAGCAAATCGCATTTCCGTTTCACATCAAAATGCACAATGCGAATTTCGATCGTATATCATTTGTTCTTAGATCTTCGATCCTTCTCCCCCTACAGCGACGGCCTGAACGACATCTTCAAAGCAGTAACCGCATCGGACAACATAACACACTTCCACCTGTTCATCTACAACCGCTGGGGCGGCCTGGTCTTTGAAAGCAAAAGCATCACCGAAGGATGGGACGGGCAGCACAACGGACAGCCGGCACCGGAAGGAACGTATGTGTATCGGGTGGAGTATGCTGTGGGAGGTGGAGAGAACAGGGAGGTGGATGGGGTGGTGGTGTTGGTGAGGTGAGATAAATTGACAATGGCAGCATTCTCTGACTATAGCACTTCTTGCTCGTCACTCATTAATCGAACCGGATTGACGAACAAGGATCAAGGAGTGTTGACTGTTGAAGTGTCTGACAATGCGTTACCTGCCGTAATATTTATCCAATTGAAATATTAAGGTTCCTTCCCAATCCAATTTCAATTAATTTATAATACGTTGAGATCTGTATATCACTCTGACCTCTTTCAATTCTGGATATATAACTTTTTTTTGTACCCGTTTTCTTTGCCAGCTCTTCTTGAGTC
Organism: Bacteroidota bacterium; assembly: GCA_018831055.1. Taxonomy (NCBI): domain Bacteria; kingdom Pseudomonadati; phylum Bacteroidota; species Bacteroidota bacterium. Next base: position 5,066 of record JAHJRE010000070.1, on the reverse strand, counting down.
ATGTTCGCTTCTTTTCTTGCTTCTTTTAACATTACACCAAGCCTGAAAGCCAAAGAATCAGATTCATATTTATCACGCTCAGGAGTACCTTTTATGCCATATTGTTCATTTAAAAGGTCTTCAAACTTTGTTATGTTTTGCATCACTTTATTCCTCCATATTTTTCTAAGAGATATTCATCTTTAAGTTTCTCAGCCAGTTTTATCTCTTTTTTAGGTGTTTTCTGAGATTTTTTCAAAAAGCAATTCGTTAGAACAACCAGGCTTCCTTTATCGTAAAAACATAAAATCCGTATACTTTTGAAAGTGGTAATTACTCGGATTTCATGAATACCGTTTGTATTGGTTAAAGGTTTAAAGAACTTAACCGGAACATGTTGCTCATATCTTACTAAATCAAGAACAAATTCAATTTTTCTTCTGACTTTATTGTCTTGAGATTTATAGAATTCAACGAAACTTTCTTTGTAAGATATTATTTCACGAATCACCACGCAAAGTTAACTAATAAGTTTACAATTCCCAAATTTTTTGAGCCTATTTTTACTCCTTTAATAAGGCAGATATCTGGAAGGTAAAAAGCAATTTGCAATATCCTCAAAAGAAAAAATGTTGCGAAGAGCTGTTGAACGGGAGCTTGAAATTATTGGGGCGGCCTGGTCTTTGAAAGCAAAAGCATCACCGAAGGATGGGACGGGCAGCACAACGGACAACCGGCACCGGAAGGAACGTATGTGTATCGGGTGGAGTATGCTGTGGGGGGTGGAGAGATGAGGGAGGTGGATGGGGTGGTGGTGTTGTTGAGGTGAATATATTGAGCAATACATGTTTTTTGCTTATCTTTACATTATCTTTTAATACATCTTTTTATGAACACCGCAGAATTAAAACGTGAACTGATTCGCCAGATAGAGAGTATTGATGATCCATATTTTTTAAATGCCATTAAAACCATATTGGATTATAATAAAAAAGAACCGGTCATTGAGCTAGCACCGGAGCAGATCAACGAATTACTTAAGGCAAGCGAGGAAGGGAAAAGCGGGCATTATACTTCCCAGGTTGAAATGGATAAAAAGGTCAACCAATGGCTAAACGAAGAGTAGTCTGGACAAAAAATGCCGAGAGCCAGTTACAGGAAATCCTTCAATACTTTTCTGAGAGAAATAAGAGTGAAGAATATTCTTTTAAACTTTACCAATTGTTTAAAGGCGAATTGGAAAAAGTAGCAATAAACCCCGATATCGGTATAAAAACCAAATTATATAATATCAGAGGACTAATTGTTAAAAATTACATTTTGTTTTATGAAATATATAAAGAATTGATAATGGTACTTAATGTTTGGGATTGCAGGCAAGATCCGAATAAACTGAATATCCCCAAATAATTTACAATTCTGTATTCTGTATTCTGTATTTACAATTTTATTTTCGATTGAATATGGATAGGCAATTGAATATTTTCTATTTGCAATGCATTGACAATATTAAATTGCCCATTGTCAATCCAATTGACAATACAGAATACAGAATACAGAATCGACAATTTATCTTATCCGGTTAATCTTCCGTAGTCCGCTCCTCCCGATCTTATCCACTTTCCTGTCGTAGGTCATCAGCCCGTTGGTTTCGGTTTCCACGTCGGTGATCTGAGTGTAGATGGAAGCGGAAAGGCCGCAGGCATCTTTCATCTCTCTGATACGGTCATAAAAGTCCCTGTATTGTTCCAAAAGATCTTCTTTCGTGCCCATCTTTTTATATCCCCAGTTTTCTTCCTGCCAGGTATGGCCTTCAACATAAAGTCCCAGGCCACCGAACTCTCCCAACACGTTCGCACGGTTTTCTTCCAGTTCAGGGCAGATGGGGTCGGGGTAATGGTGCAGGTCGATCACGTCACCCACACCGCGGTCCTGCCACCCGCTGGTGTTGTTAACCAGCCTGGTGGAATCGACGGAGCGAACAAGGTCGACGATGCCTGCCGTATTGTACTGTCCCCATCCTTCATTAAAAGGCACCCACATGATGATGCTGGGGTGGTTAAATTTTGTTTTGATCATCTGTACCAGTTCCTGCTCGAACTGTTGTGTTTCTTCCGATGGCCTGTCCAGGTCGGGTTTGCCGGGAGGCACATAGCCGGAAGTGCTGGGCATGTCCTGCCACACCAGGATGCCCATTTTATCGCACCAGTTGTAAAAGCGGCGGTTCTCCACCTTCACATGCTTACGCAGCATATTGAAGCCCATATCTTTGACGGCCTGCAGGTCGTAGACCATGGCCTCGTCCGTGGGCGGGGTGTAGATGCCGTCGGGCCAGAAGCCCTGATCGAGGGGGCCGTTCTGAAATACAAATTCATTGTTTAGCATGAGGCGTGTGAAGCCTTTGTCATCTTTACCAAGTGATATCTTGCGCATACCGAAATATGAATGGACCTCATCCAGGATCTCTCCGTTACGAATGAGCTTCAGGTTGAGACCGTACAAGAAAGGATCGTCCGGGTTCCAGAGATGGGGGTCAGGAACGGGGATCTCGCTCCATCCGGAGGCGCTGATCATCTCATGGATCGTGTCCCGACCGGCCCCACTGATGGTGGCTTCTACTTCCAGTCCTTCCGTATCTCCTGCAATGATGGGGTTTATCCTGACCAATGCCCTGTCGATGTCGGTTATCACCCGGAAATCCTCCAGGTGTGTCTGGTCAACCGGCTCCATCCATACGGTCTGCCAGATGCCGCTTGTCGGGGTGTAAAAGATGCCTTTGGGTTCTTTCACCTGTTTGCCACGGGGTTGTGGGCCGTCGTTTGAGGGATCCCACACAGAAACCAGAATCTCGCATTTCTTTCCTGGGATCACTTCATGAGTAATATTGAATGAAAAAGGATCGTATCCCCCTTTATGTTCCCCTACCGGTTTTCCATTCACCCAAACGCGGGTGTACCAGTCGGATGCTTCGAAATGCAGCAGGATGTCCTTGTTCTTCCAGGATGACGGGATTCTGACCGTCCGTTTGTACCAGACTATACTGTCGGCCCCAACCATTTGTCCTATACCGGAAAGGCCTGATTCAACCGGGTAAGGAACGAGTATCCTCCTTGTGAACAGGGTTTCTTCATCGTCTTTCTTTGAAATCTCAAAATCCCACAGACCGTTCAGGTTCAACCATTCGGCTCTTTCCATCTGGGGACGGGGATAATCCGGCCAGGCATTACCGGGTGTAACATCCTGAGCCCATCTTGTTTGCAAGGGCATTGGGGCAGGCGCATAAACATAAGATTCTTTGCAGGAATCCAAACAAAACAGTGGTATCAGGAGGAATAAAAATGAGATAATCCGGGTTTTCATTGTCAAAAGGTTAAAATGGGTAAAGTAAATGTTAAAAGTAAGGAAAATCCGGATTTCATATTTCAGGATTTGACATTTTAAGTAAATTAACAGAATCCGGGGTATACGTTCTGATAATGTTGTATTTTCGCCGCAATTACATCATAAAGCCACCATAATCTAATTTATTTCCGGATGAAGGTTACAATAATCGGTGCAGGAATATCAGGTTTATCAGCAGGTTGTTATTTGCAAATGAGCGGATTTGAGACCGAGATCTATGAAAAACACTCGAAACCGGGAGGTCTTTGTACCAGTTGGAAGGTTGGCGATTACACATTCGACGGTTGTCTTCACTGGCTCCTGGGATCAAACGAAAGCAATCCATTCTATACATTATGGTCTGAACTTATCGATATGAAATCCGTTGAGTTTGTTAATCATCAGTCGCGGGTAGATATCGAAGTGAAGGATCATACCGACCGGAACGGCAGCAAGGTTTTTCATTTATACACCGACATTGACCGTCTGGAGAAATATATGATCAGTATTGCCCCGGAAGATAAAGCCCGGATTAAAAAGCTGATCCGGTCCATGCGTTTTATCCAGCGCTATGATGTCCCACCGGAGATCAAAACCCAGCCGGCATTTTATTCTTTCAGACAAAAGATCGGTATGATAAAATACCTGCCTTTGTTATTGTTCATGCTCAGGAATCGCTACGTAACGAATTTCACCTTTGCGGAAAAGCTTAAAAATCCTTTCCTCAGGGAAGCGTTCCGGTTGATCTTCGACGGAGATGAATTTCCTTTGCTCATTGTAACCATTCCCCTGGCATTTTCTGATCTTTCCGGAACGGGTTATCCCATCGGAGGGTCACTTCGTTTTGCGGAAAAGTTTGAGGAGAAGTATTTATCGCTCGGAGGTAAGATACATTACCATAGCGGGGTCAGCGAGATTCTGGTTGAAGATGATCGTGCAAAAGGGATACTGTTGGATGACGGGCGGGAGATCGCATCGGATATAACTGTTTCTGCGGCCGACTGGCATTTTACTGTTTTCAGGGCATTGAAAGGAAGGTACACCGATAGGAAAATTTTGGATCTGCGGGACGGAATCAGTTTCCAGGTATATTACTCCTTAATCAACGTTTCGCTTGGTATTGCCCGCCCATTGGACGATCTACCGCATTTATCGAGGTTCCCGATTCCTGAAGAATTAAAATCCCCGGATGGAACCGTTTATACACGGATGGAACTGCATGTATATAATTATGACCCCACCCTGGCACCCGCTGGAAAAACCTGTGTGTCGGTCAGCTTTTATACTAAAAAGGGAGATTTCTGGATCGACCTGTATAAAAGCGATCATCAGCAATATGAACAGATCAAGGCAAATCTTGCCGAACGGGTGATTGAAATTCTCGAACAAAAATTCGGTGGCATCAGGGATTATGTTGAAGAGACCGATGTTGCCACACCTGCAACCTATCACCGTTATACCAACAATTGGAAGGGGAGCATTCAGGGTTGGCTCCCGGGGAAAAACCTGATGGTTCCCTCCCCCGTTGCGTTTGAGCTCCCAGGATTGAAAAACTTCTATTACAGCAGCCATTGGTCACTCCCGGGCGGCGGATTGCCATCTGCAATTAAAACCTCACGTGACATGGCAAAGGTGATTTCCAGAAAATTCAACGGGTAAGAGCAGAGGCGGGAATGATCGAAGATCGGAGATCGGAGATCGATGAT
>JAHJRE010000069.1 GCA_018831055.1 Bacteroidota bacterium | reverse complement strand
TTAAATGTTGATATCCATGTTTTTATGAAATATTTAAGAAGTTTATAGTTAATATCTATCATATATTTGTTAGCAACCTAATTATTTTAAAAATTGCAAAGAACTTTTATTGTTGCTTAGTTTGTTTTGAACACTCCTAATCGCAGATCGAAGATCTGATTTCCGATCTGCGATCTCCGATCTTATATCATATTTTTCGGATCCAAAATTTTATCCAGTTCTGCTTTGCTGAGGAGTTTTTTCTCCAGGACCAGGTCGTAGACACTGCGGTTCTTTTCAAGTGCTTCTTTAGCTACAATAGTGGAATTGTCATAGCCGATATAGGGATTCAGAGCAGTAACCAGTCCTATACTGTTTTGCACATTATGGCGGCAAACCTCCTCGTTTGCGGTGATGAAACGGATACACCTGTGCAACAACGTATTCATTCCATTTTTAAGCATTTCCACCGACTCGAAGAGGCTTTGTACGATCACAGGTTCCATGACATTCAGCTCTAACTGTCCTGCCTCGGATGCCAGTGCGACTGTCATATCGTTGCCTATTACTTTAAAGGCGATTTGGTTCACCACTTCAGGAATTACGGGATTAACTTTTCCGGGCATGATTGAGGATCCGGGTTGCATAGGGGGTAGGTTAATCTCGTTAAGTCCTGCCCGCGGACCGGAAGACAAGAGTCTGAGGTCGTTGCTTATCTTGGAAAGTTTTATTGCCAGGCTTTTTACAGCGGAACTGTACATTACAAAACTGCCTGTATCCTGTGTGGCTTCGACTAAGTTATCTGCAAGCCGGATATCCAGTCCGGTTATTTTTTTTAGGTGTTTAACACAAATCTTACCAAATTCCGGGTCTGCGTTGATGCCGGTTCCGATGGCTGTACCTCCCATGTTAACAGTCAGGAAGAGACGGGCGTTTTCCTGGAGTCTGGCAATTTCTTCAGTCAAACTGGTGGCGAAGGATCCGAAGGTCTGCCCCAGGGTCATAGGCACAGCATCCTGAAGCTGCGTTCGCCCCATTTTTATGATGTGAGAAAATTCCTTTTCCTTATCATGCAATGCTTCAATCAGGAGTTTCAATCCTGAGATCAGTGATTCATTTTCCCAGAATAGAGCCAGTTTAACCGAAGTTGGGTAAGCATCGTTGGTTGATTGTGAAAGGTTTACATGGTTATTTGGATGACAATGTTCGTATTCACCTTTTTTATATCCCAGGATTTCAAGAGCCCTGTTAGCAATAACCTCATTTGCGTTCATATTTGTCGATGTTCCGGCACCGCCCTGAATCATATCTACCACGAAATGAAACTGGAAACGTCCGTTTTCTATTTCATCACAAGCTTTAACAATGGCATTAGTAATCTCATCGGGAAGCATACCCAGGTCATGATTGGCCAGGGCTGAGGCTTTTTTCACCACGGCTAGTGCATTAACAAGCAATGGAAAGAAGTTCAGGGTAACACCGCTGATATTGAAGTTTTCGGTTGCGCGCAGGGTTTGGATACCATAATAATATTCATTAGGTACCTGGCGGTATCCCAGGAGGTCGTGTTCCTGGCGTGTCATACCGGATTCGTATTGGGCGGCGGAGGCAACCATTCTGGCGTTAGCCTGCCGCATCCTGCGAGTGATCACCCTGGCGATGTTGGAGAATATCTTCAGGGATATGGGGCCGTTAGCATTGAAAAAATCCCGGTCGATAACAAAAACAGTGGTACGTGTAATTGCCCTTGCTGAGGTTGAGTGAGGTGAATCCTCCGTAAGCGCACCTTCTCCCAGGAAGTCGAAAGGGCCGAAAAGAGAAAGTTTCTTCTCTTCGCCTTCAGGATTGGTTTTATAAAGCTCAACTTTACCGTCGTAAATAATAAAAATACCTTGTCTGTATTGGCTTTCACTGAAAAGTACTGAGCCGGGGGTATATGATTTAATCAGGGTACTTGTAGCGACAATTTCGATCTCTCTTTCATCCAGCCCGCGAAATAATTCAATTTTGCTGATAAAGGAAGCAATGGTTGCAATATCAATATTCATGGTAAATTTTTTAGATGTAATATCGTGGCAAAGTTCAGTATTTTTTGCCCTGCCAGGTATCCATGATTTCAAGTTTTTTTTCGATCAGGTCCAAAATCTGATCATTGCGGATCAATCCCCAGTCGGGAGCGATGAGAAAGCGGGGTGGCACTTCCCCGGCAAAACGTTCGATGACGATATCGGGATTAAGTCTTTCGGTAAAAGTAACTATGAAATCGACATATTCATCCAGGCTGAACAAATTAAAGCTGTTTCGTTCATTTTCATACTCTTTGGCCATTGGAGTCCCTTTTACGATCTGAAGCTGATGGAACTTGATGGTATCGAGGGGCAGGCTGGATAAGATATCTGCTTCATCGAGCATTTCTTCGCGGGATTCACCGGGCAGGCCAAAGATAAGATGGGCACCGGTTTTTAGTCCGAATTCAACACTCATCCAGATAGCTTCTATGGATTGCTGAAATGTATGTCCGCGGTTTATCCTTCGTAGTGTTTTATCATAACAGGACTCTATTCCGTATTCAAGGATGATATAGTATTTTTCCGACAGTTCCTGGAAATACTTAAGTTTTTCCAGGTCAATACAATCGGGTCTGGTTCCGATGACAAGGCCAATAATCCCGGGGAATGAGAGGGCCTGATCGTAAATTTCTCTGAGTTCTTTGAGGGAAGCGTATGTATTTGAATAGGGCTGAAAGTATGCCAGGTACTTTTCTGCGCGGCGGTAACGGTTAGTGTGAAACTTAATTCCTTCTGCAATCTGTTCAGCGACAGTAATATCAGGATCGCAATAGGAGGGGTTGAAGGCATCGTTGTTGCAATAGGTACAACCGCCAGTCCCTATTGTTCCATCGCGGTTCGGGCAGGTGAAACCGGCATCAATACTAATTTTCTGAACCCTGCCTCCGAAGGTTTTCTTAAAGTATTGTGCATAGGCATTAAAGCGGCGTTGATGTCCCCAGGGATATCTCATAATCGCCAAAAATAAATAAAAAAGAGGCTGCCGTCAGGCAGCCTCAAACGATGAAGAAAACAACTACTCCTTAAATCTTAAGAAGCAGCATATTTTACACTAGTATCTTAAGCTCCCTGTGTCACTCTTTGCAAGCGTTTCATGATGGAAAAGATGAAGATTGCCGAGAGGATACAGCAGGCTATGAAGATTGCCCAAAGCTCCCACAGATCCAGTTTTCCCCAGAAGAAGCTACCGACGACGAGCAGTTTATTGCCAACAGCAGTTGCAAGAAGCCAGCCGCCCTGCATCAAACCCTGGAAACGTTCCGGTGCTACTTTAGAAACAAAGGAAAGACCCATAGGGCTCAGGAACAGCTCAGCGATGGTGAGCACGAGGTAGCTGCTTATCAACCAATATGGTGAAACACGCGAAGAATCTGGTACAGGTTCGTACTTTACATTGCCCATAGCATCAGTATACTGAAGTGTATGGGGGGAGATCACGTCGATCGATGCTATCAGCAGGATTACAAATCCTAAAGAGGCAATGATCATACCGATACCGATTTTCTTTGGTGTAGAAGGTTCGATGTTTTTCCTTCTGAGCCATGCGAAGACACCCATAACCGGGAAGGTCAATGCAACGATAAACAAGGGGTTGAACGACTGGAACACTTCCGGTGCGATGGGGTTGTTTGTCGGGTGGTTACTGCTGACAAAATAATAGGTCAGATAACCCAATCCAACAAGCATTGCCAATCCGATAATCTTATCGGTCATCTTTTTGCGGAGCAGGATGATGAAAAATCCGGCCACTGCTCCGATGAATGCCAGTATCGACTGCAGACTGAAGAAAATATGCGTAAATGCCCCAACTTCTTTAACGGTATAGTCTTTAGCAAAGAAAGTAAGAGTCAATCCGTTCTGGTGGAATGACATCCAGAAGAAAATGACCACGATAAACACCAGCATAAGGGCAGATATTCTGGGACGTTCTTCTTTTGTGGAGATCAGTACAATCCAGATAGCAAATACAATAAAAAGACCAACAGCGAATGCGATATCAACATTACCGGAGGCAAACCAGATTCCAACGGAAGCTACAATTCCTATAAGTATTGCAAAAATGCCGCTTGTAACCTGTTTGCCCATTCTAAAGCTACCATTACCGGCAACTGCCTCAGATTTAACTTTTGGTTTTCTTTGCTTATTGGGCAGATAGCGGTTGAAAATGACATAAACCAGCAAGGAAATAACCATTGCAATGGCTGCGATTCCAAATGCGTAATTGTATCCTACGGAGAATGCACTTAGGTAATCAGTTGCGAATGTTGACAGATCGGCAACCTGAGTTCCGGTGACCTTGTCGGCCAGAGCCTGGAAAGCCGGAATATCTGCAAGCTCACCTTTCTGATAAGCATGACACATGGCAGGTAGACTTCCGTCATGCAGGAATCCCTGTGTTTTCAGGAACCAGTTCCTGACACCGGTAGCAACAAATGGTGCAAAGAAAGCTCCGATATTGATACCCATGTAAAAAATCATAAAAGCAGAGTCACGTACCTTGGAGTACTTCTCATTATCGTACATCTGTCCGACCACCGCCTGAAGGTTTCCTTTAAATAAACCATTACCGAATGCGATGGTGAATAAACCGGTCAGGGTTACGGCCAATGACATACCAGGAATAGCTATTATGGCATATCCTGCGAACATGATAATGATACCGGCAAGAATAACCAGTTTGTATTTGTTTGTGGCATCGGCAAGCAAGCCACCAACCAGAGCCAAACCGTATATGCCGAAATAAAACCAACTGTAATAGCCTCCGGCTTGCTCTTCTGTCAAACCGTATTTTGCCTGAAGGAAAAGAACCAGGATGGCCATCATCGTGTAAAAGCCGAACCTTTCCCCCATGTTGGCAAAAAAGGCTACAATAAGCCCTTTTGGATGTTCTTTAAGCATAATCTTAGATTTTGGTGAATATTATTTTTAAAATTGCCTGATCGGATTTTTACGCCCTCGCAGATAAAACGTACAAAAATAACCAAAAAACCGGGTTTTGCAAGTCCTATTTTCCCCTTTGGGAAATGCAGTTTCCTGATGGTTAAAGTTGTTATTCTTCTGTTTTAACAGCCTTAAACATATCTGGAAAATCGTTTTCTCTGGTCATGAAAAAACTCTCTTTGATTTTTTGCATATATTATGATCACACTGTAATATCTTTATAAACTAATCGTCAGAATAATAAACCATCTTTTTGAAATGACGCTGGAGGAGTTTAAAACCGAAGTATTACCGCTGAAAGACAAGTTGTACCGTCTGGCATTCCGCCTGCTGAACAACAGAGAAGAAGCCAGGGATACTATCCAGGAAGTGATGCTCAGGTTATGGTCGAAAGGAGAAGACCTTTCACAATACAGAAACATCGGGGCTTTTGCCTTGACCATGACCCGGAATCTTTGCCTCGATAAGCTGAAATCCAGCAAATGGAAAGAATCCTCCTTCGAAGAAGGATATCACGACAGGGCTGATAATACGGCTTCGGCAAAAATGGAAAATAAAGATACTGTGAGGGTTGTTAAATCTATCATTAACGGATTGCCTGAACAACAAAAAACAGTGATTCAATTAAGGGATATTGAGGAACTCGACTTTGATGAGATAGCGGAGATCATGCAGCTTAGCCTTAACAATATCCGGGTGCTCCTGTCTCGCGCCAGAAAAAAAGTCAGGGATGAACTGATAAAAATACATACCTATGAATTCTCAAAGAATTGAAAAGCTACTGGAAAGGTACTATAACGGAGAAACTTCTCTTCAGGAAGACCGTGAGATCAGGGATTTCTTCCGTTCCGAAAATATTCCTGCCCATCTTCTTTCTGTAAAACCTCAGTTTGATGCTATTGACCAGGAAGCCGGAGACATTTTACCGGACGATAGTTTTGACAGGATTATTCTGAACAAAATAGAAGACGGGAATATAGCTTACATCCGTATCAGAAAAAAAACCATCATTTTTTCCGCAATCGCTGCTGCAGCTACCATACTCATTCTGATAACAATATTCACCCGCTTCAATCCCTTTACCAGCACCATTGAAGATACTCTCTCAGACCCAACCATAGCCTATAATGAAGCGAAAAAAATATTGCTTTATGTTTCCGGGAATTTTAACAAGGGAACAGAAAAGCTCCAGCCCTTATCAAGCTTTGATCAGGGTGTTGCTGAAATGGAAAAGCTAAGCCTGTTCAATGATGGGCTCAGCCAGGCAAACAAAATAGATAAATACAACAAATTAGATAAAATAATTAAAAACCCGGCCCAGTAACATGAGGCCATAAACTATGAAAACAATGAAACGAATATTGATTTTTTTAACTATTGCATTATTTGCAACTCCTGTAATTACATGGGCTCAATCCAGTCCTACCGATGCTATGTTTAAGGAATATAGCGGTAAGGAGGGTTATACTACTGTCCATATCTCCAAGGAATTATTCAGTATGATGTCTCAAATGAACGTCGAAACGGATGATCCTGAAGCTAAAGAAATGATCGATGCCATGAGCAAACTGGATTTTATCAGGATACTGATGGCCGATAAAAGCGATGTGAAGGATTTTGATAAGTTCAAGGCCAGGATCCAGGATTTCGATCTGGATGGATACAAAGAACTTATGCTGGTAAAAGAAGGATCCGAAACCGTTAGATTCATGGTAAAGGAAAAAGGAGACAAGACTTTTGGTGAAATGCTTATGCTGATCGATTCTAATGAGGAGACCGGTTTTATCAGCATCGTTGGCAGTATTGATATTAACACAATATCCAAGCTGTCGAAATCCATGAATATGAAAGGCATGGAGAAACTGGAAGAATTAAATAAAGATGATAAGTAATATCCTGAATCAATGAAAACATTAAAATGTTATTTTGTCCTGATCACTGCTTTATTTGTGTTACCGGCCTATCTGGCTGCTCAGGACAGTTCCCTCGATAAGCTTACCAAATCGTTTGGTGAAATGGATGATGTAACCTACACCCAATTACAATCAAACGATATTAAGATTGAATCGGAAGGGAATGAAGGGATGAATTATGTAATCAATAACCTCGAAGTTGTGAGGATGATCAGCATCGAAAAGAACCGGAAAAAAAGTGAAAAATCGTTTGCAGAATTCAGCTCCATCCTTTCACAGCCGCCTTATATTGAAGTTGTGACTATTATTGACGAGGAAGAAACCTTTAGTATATATGTCAACAGAGGTTCGGATAACAATATCAAGGAAGCAGTATTAATCACCCGGGAGGGGAAAGATGCTAATTTTATCTATATGAAAGGCAATATCAACCTGGAAAAGCTTGGTGGTTTCGATAAGCTGGTTCAATTGCAAAATATAAAACTACCATGCATGAATGGGAAGAAGATGGAATACAAAGACTGTAAAGACAAAGATTAAGCACTGAGTTTATTTTTTCATTAAGATACAGGACAGGGGGCAACCTCTGTCCTATTTTTATTAATTTTGGCGACCTGTAAGACAAGGAAAATCAGAAATATGGAAATCCCAAGCAAATATAACCCTGCGCTGGTAGAAGACAAATGGTATCAATACTGGATGGAGAAAGGTTTTTTCAGGTCGGAGCCTGACGAGCGTGAGCCTTATTGCATAGTGATCCCTCCTCCGAATGTAACAGGAGTCCTTCACATGGGACATATGCTGAACAACACTATCCAGGATGTATTGGTCCGCCGGGCCAGGATGCAGGGTAAAAATACCTTATGGTTGCCCGGGACCGATCATGCCTCCATTGCCACGGAAGCACGAGTGGTAGCCCGTTTAAAGGAACAGGGTATTAATAAAGCGAGTCTTACCCGGGAAGAGTTCCTGGAACATGCATGGGAGTGGAGAGAAAAGCACGGAGGCATTATCCTGGAGCAATTGAAAAAGCTGGGAGCATCATGTGATTGGGACAGAACCCGTTTTACCATGGATGAAGAACTGTATGAGTCGGTCATTCAGGTTTTTGTTGATTTATATAACAAAGGACTGATTTATCGTGGGGTGAGGATGGTCAACTGGGATCCCAGGGCCTTGACTGCTATTTCGGATGAAGAGGTAAATTATAAGGAAGTCAATTCAAAACTTTACTATGTCAGATACAGGGTGGCAGGTAAGGAAGGCGATGATCCTGATAAAAAGGAGAACTGGATCGTGATTGCCACCACTCGACCGGAAACCATACTTGGAGACACTGCTGTTTGTGTGCATCCCGAGGATGAGAGATTTACGCATCTCCATGGTAAGCAGGTGATCGTGCCTCTGGTAAATCGTCCGGTACCCGTAATTGTGGATGAATACGTTGACAGGGAGTTTGGTACAGGCGCCCTGAAGATTACTCCCGCCCACGACATCAACGACTATAACCTGGGTATTAAGCATAAGCTAAAGACTATTGATATATTCAATGATAACGGCACACTCAGTGAGCAGGCAGAGTTGTTTATCGGGGAGGATCGCTTTAAAGCCAGGGATCTGGTAGCTGAAGAACTGATGCAGAAAGGATATCTGGTTAAAGTTGAGGATTATATCAACAAGGTGGGTTATTCTGAAAGGACAGATGAAGTGATAGAACCCAAGTTATCGATTCAATGGTTTCTGAGGATGGAGGAACTTGCCGCCCCGGCTTTAAAAGTTGTTATTGATGAGACCGTTAAATTTCATCCTGCCAAGTTTAAGAATACATACCGGCACTGGATGGAGAATGTCCGCGACTGGTGTATCTCACGGCAGTTATGGTGGGGGCAGAGAATCCCGGCGTATTATCTTCCTGATGGAGATTTTGTAGTCGCAAAAACCAGAGCAGAGGCATTGCAACTTGCCCGCGAAAAATATAAGCAACCTGAACTAAGGGATGAAGATCTGCGGCAGGACGAAGACGTCCTTGATACCTGGTTCTCTTCGTGGTTATGGCCCATCTCAGTTTTTGACGGGATCAGGCATCCTGATAATCCTGATATTAAGTATTATTATCCCACAAATGACCTGGTTACTGCTCCGGAGATACTTTTCTTCTGGGTAGCCAGGATGATCATGGCGGGACTGGAATACAGAAAGGATATCCCTTTCCGTAATGTTTATCTGACGGGGATCGTTCGTGACAAGCTGGGACGGAAGATGTCGAAGTCCCTTGGTAATTCACCCGATCCTATTGAACTCATAAAAAAATACGGTGCCGATGGCGTTAGAGTGGGAATGCTTCTGACCTCTCCCGCAGGGAATGACCTTCCTTTCGATGAGGTGCTTTGTGAACAAGGCAGGAACTTCAGTAATAAAATCTGGAACGCACTGAGGCTTGTTAAGAGCTGGAAGGTTGATAAATCCATCGACCAACCGGATTATGCAAAGGTTTCTTCAGGTTGGTTCCAGGCTAAGCTGAATAGCACCCTGGAAATCCTGGAAGATCAGTATGCCAAATACAGGATATCTGATGCGTTGATGCTGGTTTATAAGCTGATATGGGATGATTTTTGTTCATGGTACCTTGAAATGATCAAACCCGATTACCAGGCTCCCATTGATCAGACAACTTATGATTCTACTGTTGATTTCTTTGAGCAGTTAATGCAAGTGTTACACCCCTTCATGCCTTTCATAACAGAGGAGATCTGGCATACAATCAGCGAACGGGGGGAAGGTGATTCCATTATGATATGCCTGGCACCTAAATCACACGTTGCGGACGAGAGAATTCTGGAGAAATTTGATTTTGCTCGTGACATTATTGTTTCTGTCAGAAGTATACGCAAGGAAAAGAATATCCCTAACAGGGACAGACTGGAATTAAAGATAAAAGCCAATGGCGATAATCATTTTAGTGAGGTTTTCCATCCGGTTGTCGAACGGCTTTGCAATCTTGAGCCAATTGAATATGTTGGGGAGAAAGTAGAAGGTGCCCTGAGTTTCCTGGTTAAATCGACAGAATTCTATATTCCTGTAGCCCATTCTCTTGATATTGAGGGCGAGATAAGCCGTTTACAGGGAGAATTGGATTATGCTCAGGGGTTTCTGGATTCGGTAATGAAAAAACTTGGTAATGAGAAGTTTGTCAAGGGCGCACCTGAGCAGGTGGTTGCCATGGAAATGAAAAAGAAAAGCGACGCCGAGGACAAGATAAGAGTGATCGAGGAACAGATTCGTGCGCTCAGGGGGCAGTAAGCTGATTATTGGGTAAACACATACTGGATGATATTGGCTCCCATTTGCAGGGCTTTCATTCTTGTTTCTTCCGAATCGCCGTGCACAGCGGCATCTTCCCAACCATCACCCAGATCGCTTTCAAAGGAATAGAAACAGACCAACCTTCCCTCGTGGATTATACCGAAGCCCTGGGGTGCTTTATTGTCGTGTTCGTGCACCTTCGGCAGGCCTTTAGGAAAATCGTATTTCTGATGATAGATAGGATGATCAAAAGGGAGTTCGACGAATTCGTATTCAGGGAAGACTTTTTGCATCTGGGGACGAATATACTGATCGAGACCATAATTATCGTCAATATGCAGAAATCCTCCTGCAAGCATGTATTCGCGTAGATTTTTAGCTTCCTGTGGTGTAAAAATAACATTGCCGTGCCCGGTCAGATGAATAAATGGATAGTTGAAGATTTCACGGCTACCAGCTTCCACGGTGGCATAATCATATTGCAGGTTAGTACCCAGGTTTTCATTGCAAAATTTAATCAGATTTGGCAAGGAGGTCGGATTGGCGTACCAGTCGCCACCGCCGGCGTATTTCAGGAGTGCGATTTGAAGCCCTTTTTGCGCGTTGGCAGCGGGCATTAAAAGCATAACCCCAAAAACATATATCAATAATGATCTCATTCAGTTTGATTTAACAGGTTTATCCAGGAACAGGCAACAATTGCTGCCGTTTCAGTTCGTAAACGGCTATTCCCGAGATTTATTGGAACAAAGCCGTGTTCCTGAGCGATTTGAACTTCATTATGACTAAAGTCACCTTCCGGACCTATCAGAATACATACATCACTGCCGGGTTTGTATCCTTTTCCCAGGCTCATGGAATTGCCATCTCCCATCCATCCGAAAAACTTTTGTCCTGAATACCCTTGCTTTACAAGATTTTCAAAATCAACAGCCTTTTCCAGGATGGGCTTATAAGCCTTAACCGATTGTTTCATGGCAGAGATAATGACTTTTTCAAGCCTGTCGTTGTTCAGGTTCCGGCGTTCGGAGTGTTCCCCGAAAAAGGGGATGATCCGGTCGATGCCTATCTCTGTTGCTTTTTCCACGAACCACTCCAAACGTGCCGTGTTTTTGGTTGGAGCAATGGCAATACAAAGATGGAAATTCCTTTTTCCATATTCCCTTTCTACCTTGTTTATTCTGACCATACAGTTTTTGTCGCGGTCGTCAATGATGACAGAATGGAAAAGATTTCCGAAGCCATCGGTATGGTGTACCTGGTCTCCAATTTTCTTGCGTAGCACCCAGAGGAGATGTCGGGCTTCCTCCGGTTCAAAAATGTATTCATCCCCGCTTACCCCGGGAGTGTAGAATAATTGCATAACGGCACAGGTAAGGGATTATCTGATGATGATCTTCTCCACCTGCATGGTTTGATTTCCTGAGGCTTTCAGGATGTAAATCCCGGAAGACAGATTGCTCAGGTCGATGGTCTCAGAATAATTTCCATTCAATCCTGAAATCGTTTTAGTGAATACCCTTTGGGATTCCATATTCAGCAGTTCAACCTGAAGGCTGGATTCCGGGTGGTTCATTCTGATGGTGAATGAACCGTCGGAAGGGTTAGGGAAAACAGTAAAAAGATCGCCGGTGATCAGGTTTTCACCTACAGAAACGGAATTACTGATCTCCACATTGTCGATGTAGAGGTTGTTGCCGTATTTACCAACCGTTTCGAACCTTATTTTAATGTTCTGGTGCCCTGCCCACTGGCTAAGGTCCAGCACATTGCATAATGCTCCGTATCCTTGTCCGCACCAATCGTCTTCCGATTGCGGAAGGAAGAACTCCGTGGTCGGTTCGCTGGTTTCGAAGGATCCCTGGCCATCGGGATATCCGACATAGATCCGGGTCCATGTTTCACCGCAATCGCCCGATACAGCTACGATGAGGGAGTCAACTTGTGAATAGCGCTGGGCATAGGCATGTTCAAATGTCAGGCTAAGGTTATTAAAGCCAGTGAAGTTCATAGGCGGTGATACGAGATAATCTCTCGGATAGAGTGAATAGTAATCGAAGAGGTTCATCCAGGTGGCATGGTTACCGGGAGTTGTTCCGGCCACTTCGTGTATGCCCCATGTGATGCCCCGGTCGGGATTGATGACAGTCCATGATTTTGCATCCAGCCCACTTTCAAAATCTTCAGCGAATGGGATGCTATATCCACCATGCAGGATATAATCCGGTTTTGACTTTGTATCCGATCCATTGGCATTTTCTGCGATGAGGGTTACCGAATAAGCTCCCGCCTGGTTTAGTTCAACAACAGGGTTCTGAGAGTATTCGTTGGTACCTTCCAGGAAGGTTACATCGTCGGGGATGAACATCCATCTCCAGGATGAGGGGCAATGGAGGGTTTTATCGGTGAAATACAAGGTATTACCGAAGCAGGGCACAGAATCATTAACGGTGAAAGCAGTAACGGGCATCAGGGTTTCGCTGACGGTGATATAGTGCGTGTAGGTAACAGAGCTTGTTCCTGCGCTGTTCCATGCAGTCAGACTGACACTGTATGTTCCCGGAGTATTGTAAATAACTCCGGCCGGATCTTTATCAGTTGAAGTACCCGGGAACCCACCTTCGAACGTCCATTCCCAGAAATGGGGCACACCGGAGGAGAGGTCGGTAAAATCGATCGCACAACCCGGAGGGATCAGGGTATCGCTGGCGATAAAAGCGGCTTCGGGTTCGGCATAGTACATGTCGGAGCTCCAGAGGCCGCGGCCGTATGTTCCTGCGCGTATCACATCACCGGAAACACTGTCGGGATGGTAATAAATCTCAATTTCATTCACCGAGGCATCAACGGGCAGGCCGTTGTTGAACCATATCCAGTCGTCCATGGAGCTGTCGCGATAAAAAACGCCGGCATCGGAGCCGATATATAAGCCATCCTGGCTGTTTTTATAGAAAGCAATGCTGCTAAGGTGTACGTTCGGTAGTGTGCCGGAGATGTCTTCCCAGTTATAGCCCCGGTCGGATGATTTGTAAACGCGGTTGTTCTGGGTCATGTAAACCACACCGGGCAGAAATGGGTGAGCTTCCACATCGGTTGGGGTCATGTTTTCCGGCATGTACGAAGTTATATCATTCCAGGATGGCATAGGATCATTGACATTATCGCTTCGGAAAAGCCGGCTGTCGTAACGGGCAGCATAAAGGATATTAAGGTCGGCGGGAGATTGTTCCAGGACAGCCATGTTAGAGGAATTGCTTCCTGCAAGGTTGTCGGAGATTTTATCCCAGGAAATCTGACCTGTTGGTGCCTTAACATTGTTACAGCGCCAGACGTTCTTGTATCCTACGAACATGGTGTTGGGATTTTCT
>JAHJRE010000068.1 GCA_018831055.1 Bacteroidota bacterium | reverse complement strand
TTGTCTCCACCACTGTCAGCGTCAGTGAACTTTCAAGCGAAGGCATCGCCATCTACCCGAACCCGGCTACCGATGTTGTTAACATCACAGCTACTGAAGACATCACATTCGTAACGATCATCAACAATGTAGGACAGGTTGTTTACAACAACAAGGTTGTTAACGACAACGTTCTCCAGGTAACCACTTCCGGTTTCGAAGCCGGTGTGTATATGATCAAGGTTGAAACCGGATCGAATGTGATCATTCAGAAGGTGATCATTGCTAACTAATCCTTAACAGGAGTTTAACTCCTACAGGAATAATATAAAAAAAGAGGCTGTCATCCGACAGCCTCTTTTTATTTTGGCAAGTCCTTATACATCACTATTTTTGTGCCGGCTATGATCAGTATAAACGACTTATCGGTTCATTTCACAGGGGAATATATATTCCGCAATGTTTCCTTTATGATCCATGAGAAGGATAAAATAGGTCTGGTAGGTCGCAATGGATCAGGTAAAACTACTCTGCTAAGAATTATTGCGGGATTACAGAATCCGGAATCGGGCAATGTTGTGATACCGAGCTCCATGACTCTCGGTTATCTCCCCCAGGAAAAACTGGTTAACTCAGGTAGAACCGTCTACCAGGAGGCGCTGGAAGCTTTTAACCATATCCTGGAACTTAAAAAACTAATCGATGAGAAGACGCATGAGATAAGTGCACGTAGTGATTATGATTCCCCTGCTTATCAAAAGCTTGTGATCTCTCTTTCAGAAGCTAATGATAAATTTCAGATTTTGGGAGGACACCAGTTTCAGGCAGATACGGAAAAGGTATTACTGGGACTGGGGTTTGTGCAACAGGATTTTAACCGAACCATGAATGAATTCAGTCAGGGCTGGCAAATGAGGGTGGAACTGGCGAAAATACTGCTTGCCCGGCCTAACCTGATCCTGCTTGATGAGCCTACCAATCATCTGGATATTGAATCCATCCAGTGGTTGGAAGAATACCTGATGAATTACAATGGCGCTGTCATTCTGGTTTCTCACGACCGGGCCTTCCTGGATAATATAACCAAAAGGACCATTGAACTTGCCGACCAAAAGATTTATGATTATAAGGCGAGTTATTCCGGATATGTTGAAATGAGAGAAGAGCGCATGGAACTTCAGCTTGCTATGCTGAATAACCAGCAACGGGAAATAAGACAGATCGAAAGGTTTATCGAGAGATTCCGTTATAAGAATACCAAGGCAAGACAGGTTCAATCGAGAATAAAAATGCTCGATAAAATGGAGCGTATCGAGATTGACGAAATGGACCAGACCACCTTTCACTTTCGTTTTCCTGAATCTCCCCGCGCCGGTAAAGTGATAGTCGAAGCCGATCACCTGACCAAAGCATATGGTAGTCATACCGTTTTGAACAAGATATCTTTTCCTGTCATCAAAAATGATAAAATTGCCTTCGTGGGAAGAAATGGAGAGGGTAAAACCACTCTTTCAAGAATTCTTGCCGGCAAGCTTGAGTATGAAGGTTTGTTGAAGTACGGGCATAATGTAAAAATCGGGTATTATGCACAGGATCAATGGGAAAGACTGGATGGGGATAAGACCGTGTTTGACACTATTGATGCCGTGGCCACGGGTGATATGAGGACACGGGTAAGAAATCTGCTGGGCAGTTTTCTGTTTAGCGGCGATACGATCGAAAAGAAAGTAAAAGTCCTTTCAGGAGGGGAGAAATCCCGTTTATCCCTTGCAAAATTGCTGCTTACCCCGGTCAACCTGTTAATCATGGACGAGCCTACCAACCATCTCGATATGCAGTCGAAGGACATGTTGAAAAATGCTCTGATTCAGTATGATGGCACTATGATCATTGTATCGCACGACCGTGATTTTCTCCAGGGATTGACAAATAAGATCTTTGAATTTCGTAATGGCAAAGTGAAGGAGTATATCGGTGATATCTATGACTTCCTGGAAGCCAGAAAAATATATTCATTGAATAGTTTGAATCAGAACCATAAAGGGATTTCACGGCAGACAGAAGGTCAGCCCTCTGAAAATAAGTTGATCTGGGAAAAATCACGGGAAATAGACCGGGAAATAAGAAAAATCAGATCGGGAATCGATGGGATTGAGAAAAAGATACATACCTTAGAGGAAAAGCTGTCCGAAATGGATAGTATTCTGGCTGATCCGGATACGCACAGGGAAAATAAATCCCTTGACGAGATATATGTTGATTATGATAAGGTAAAAAACTCACTTGCTGCTTCCATGAATGAATGGGAGAACCTCCAAATGAGGCTGGAGGAATTGGAAAGCGATAAGACCGCTTTGAAGCAGCAATGACAGGATAAATTTAATAATCCCTTTTCATCAGGTTTTCTGCGAATTCTTTCAGAAGTGTTTTTTTCCCCTCATCCGCTGAGATGCTTTTCAAATCCTGCATGGCTGCATGGTAAAGGTTCCGGATCATTTCTTCTGTTTCCTGCTGGATATTTAAATGACGATAGAGCTTTTTTACCTCGCTGACCCTGAGAGAATTCTTGTCTTCAGGAAGGCTAAACAGTTCGTTCAGAGTGTTTTTTTGATTTTCACCGGCTAGTTCGTAAGCTTTAAGGTACAGGAAGGTCTTTTTCCCTGCAATGATATCTCCGCCGCTGACTTTTCCAAATTTTTCCTCATCCCCAAATACATCAAGCAGATCATCCTTTAATTGAAAAGCCTGTCCCAGCTGAACCCCGAAATTATATATTTTGTCGCATTCCTTACTGTCGGCTCCGGCTATTATAGCCCCTATCTTCAGGGAGGCACCCAGGAGTACTGCCGTCTTAAGACGTATCATATTCAGGTAATCCTGGATGTGCACAGAATCAGTCGTTTCGAAATTCATATCCAGCTGCTGCCCTTCGCATACTTCGATGGCAGTGCGGGTGAAAACGTTAAGCAATTCCCGGAGGCGCTTGGTTTCTGCGGTAGCCATGTATTGAAAAGCTATGGCGAACATGGTATCACCGGAAAGGATGGCAACGTTTTCGTCCCATTTTTTATACACGGTTTCCTTACCTCTTCTGAGTGGGGCCTTATCCATGATATCATCGTGGATAAGTGTGAAATTATGGAATACCTCAATGCCGATAGCAGGTTTGACAGCTTTCTCGGGAGGTGTGCCAAACATCTCACACGACATAAGAAGCAAAAGGGGGCGCATCCTTTTCCCTCCCAGTTCAAGGGTATATGCAATCGGATCGTACAATTCGGGAGGATGTCCTGAAAATTTCTCCTTTAAAAGTGCGGAGTTAAATAATTCCAATAATTCATTGTACGTATGCATGGCTATTCTCCGGCAAGATTTATAAGATATTCTCCGTAACCGCTTTTTAGCAATGGCTGGGCTATTTTAACCAGTTGTTCTTTGTTGATAAATCCCTGCTGATAGGCAATTTCTTCGATACATCCAACCTTCAACCCCTGACGTTGCTCAATAACCTCTACAAATTGTGCTGCCTGCATGAGCGATTCAAAGGTTCCGGTATCGAGCCAGGCAGTGCCTCGATCCAATATTCCGACCTTGAGTTTATTTTGTTCAAGATAGTAACGATTCACATCGGTGATCTCATATTCACCTCTTGCACTGGGCTTGATATTTCTTGCAACATCAACAACGCTGTTATCATAGAAATATAACCCGGGAACAGCAAAATTGGATTTGGGTTTCTTTGGCTTTTCTTCAATGGAAATAGCAATGTTGTTCTCATCGAACTCAACTACACCGTACCTTTCCGGGTTTGAAACATGGTACGCAAATACCATGCCTCCCTCGGGATCATTGTTTTCCTGGAGAAGGTGCTGAAGCCCGGTTCCGTAAAAAATATTGTCTCCCAGGATGAGCGCGGCTTTATCGTTCCCAATAAATGGTGCTCCTATCACGAAAGCTTGAGCAAGTCCGTTGGGTACCTCCTGGATGGCATAGGTAAAAGAACATCCAACCCGTGAACCGTCACCTAACAGGTTAATAAATGCAGGATTATCCTGGGGAGTAGTTATAATCAGGATGTCTCGTATACCTGCCATCATCAATATCGATAGCGGGTAATAAATCATGGGCTTATCGTAAATAGGCATCAGTTGCTTACTGATGGCCATCGTGATGGGAAATAGCCTTGTGCCGGATCCACCGGCGAGTATGATACCTTTCATATTATATGGTTATATGGTTAGTCCTGCCTGTCCCGGCGAAAGCCGGGATCCCGCACGCCCCGGCGAAAGCCGGGGTCGAAAGCCGGGGTCGAAAGCCGAAATCTCTCACTCCCCCTTCTCAATCTCCAGTTCTTTTAATTCAATATCTTCTTCCTCATCAAATATCTCCAGCAAGGGTTCTTTGAAAGTTTTGGTAGTTATGTATTTATCCATTGTCAGCAGGAGGGAGGGCAGAATAAACAGATTGGAAGCCAACGCAACAAGCAGAGTAAAGCAGATAAGATAACCCAGTGCTTCTGTCCCTCCGAAGGAAGACAAAATAAATATAGAGAACCCGAAGAATAGTACGACAGATGAATAAATCATGCTGAATCCGGTTTCCTTTAATGCAGCCAGAACCGATTCTTTGATATTCCAATTGTTTAACTGAAGCTGGAGACGGTATCTTGAGAGGTAATGAATTGCATTGTCGACAGAAATACCCAAAGCTATGCTGAAGATCAGAATAGTAGATGGTTTGATGGAAATCCCTGCAAAACCCATCATACCTGCTGTCATGATCAGGGGAATGAGGTTGGGTATCAGTGAGATGATGATCATCCTGAAAGAAGTAAACAGCAAAGCCATTAGAACAGAGATGATTGCCAGGGCAAGTAAAAGACTTGAGAACAGGTTTTTAACCATGTAGTCTGTGCCTTTCAAATAAACCACGCTGGTTCCGGTCATCTCAACGTCATAGTCTGAAGGTGGAAAGATTTCGTTGATCACCGGTCTGAGGCTGTCGGTCAGGGCTTCAATCTCTCTGGTGCCAATATTGGCCATCTGGATGCTGATTCGGGTAATACGGTTCGTGCTGTCAATAAATGAGTGAAAGGTATTATTGGTAGACGTACTTCCTGTGTACAACTTTAATTCATTTAATTTGGTGGGAGGAGGCAGAATATAATATTTGGGGTCTCCTCCCATGTGGGCCTGGTAGATGAAGCTGATACCGTCAACTATACTAAGGGGCCTGCTGAAATATTTTGAGTAAAGTGTGTCTTTGGAAAAAACCCGTTGAAAGCGTTTTATTTTATAAAGAGCTTCGGCATTGTCGCTGAAAAGCCCGTTCTCTTCCTTACTGTCAACAGATATCTCCAATGGCATAACGCCTTTGAAGTTTTCTTCCAGGAACATCAGATCTTTATACAATTTGTGCCCTTTGGAGATATCATCGACTATATTTCCTGTCGTTTGCAGCTTGGTAACTCCCCAAATGGCTAAGGCGATGAAAATAATGGCAATTACATAGATCGGATTGCGGTATCGCAGCACAATATTGACTATGCGCCCAATGATCCTGCTGACAATTCCGTCTTCCAAATGCTTGAAATGCTTGTCTTTTGGTGGAGGAAGATAACTGAAGAAAATGGGGATCAATATGAGTGTGAGTAAATAGGCAACCAGGATGTTCAGGGAAGCGATGATCCCAAATTCTGTCAGGATGCGGTTACCCGTGATGGTGAATGCCGCGAATCCCGCGGCGGTGGTCGCATTTGTGAGTAGGTTTGCATTTCCTATTCTTTGTACAACCCGCGATAAAGCTTTGATTTTATTCTTATGGGTAAGGTATTCAGAATGATATTTGTTTAACAGGAAGATGCAATTCTCTACCACGATAACGATCATAAGCGGGGGTAGTATCCCGGTGAGCATAGTAATCCTGTAATTAAACAGGCTTATGGATCCGAGAACCCAAACAACAACCATCCCCATGATCAAAGCGGGAAAGGCCACTGCCCTGAATGACCGGAAGAAAATAAAGAGGATCACCGCCGCGATGATGGCTGCCAGATAGGTGAAGAAAAAGAGTTCATCTTCAAGTGTTTTGGCTGTTACGATGCGGATATAAGGCAATCCTGAATAATGTAACTCCAGATTGTACTGTTCACCGAAACTGTCGGCTTCGGATTTGATCTCCTTCATCAATACCGTCCGGTTTTTCGAATTCAGCACATTTTTATCAAGAGTAACCATCAGCAAATGCACCCCGCTTTCCTCATTGTACAGGAAGTCTTTGTAAAACGGCAGACTGAAAATTGCTTTTTTTATGCTGTCGACTTCTTCAACCGAGGCAGGCCGCTTGGTAACAACCGGTTTGAAATCCATAGTGCCAAGGCTGTCGTTCTTAACAAGATTAAACATCCTGGCCACGGATAAAACACCTTCCACTCCTTCAATTTTGCTAATGTTTTGTGTGAGGTCGTACCATGCATTGAACTTATCAAAGGTAAAAAGGTCATTATCCTGAATGCCTATGAACATCACACTCCCGTCTTCCCCAAACCTTTGTTTAAAGATTTCATATTCTATAGCGGTACTGTCGGAATCGGGCAGCATCCTGGAAAATTCGTAGGATAACTTTACGTGAAGAGCAAAATAGAGCATGATCAGCGTAAGCACACCTATAATTATCAGGTTTAACAGTCTGTTCCTGAGAATTATCCTTACCATGAATGTCCA
>JAHJRE010000067.1 GCA_018831055.1 Bacteroidota bacterium | reverse complement strand
TACCTTCGTTGATAACAGCAGGTTCTGCAACTCCGGTGAGCAATTCGGTTTTTGCAAGGGAGGCATAGATGAACCTGTTATCCTGGTAGCCATGGTCATCGTCGAGTGCGAGGCCAGGGGTTACGTCAGCCATGTACATGTAATGAATGTTATCATCGGAAGTGCTGGCGAGGTGCGGATAGATACATTCGTCGAAAATGTGAACGATATCCTTTGAAAGATCGAGGAAAGGACCCCATTCGCCATTGTCATATGCTCTGGCCCAGATGTGTTTGTAATTGTAAACATCGTTTTCATAGGTTTCGGTAGTGGATGCAAACAATACAAACCTTCTGCCCTGGTCATCAATAGTGATGGTAGGCATGGTTGAGGGGCCGAGTTCGCGGTAGTAAAGGATGTCGGTATTCAGCGTGATCTCACCGTCACCGTTTACATCCTGCATGTATCCGATATAGTTGTAATCTTCAACCATTTCTGAGTTGGCATAGCCGTATTGTGGTCCGGCCAGTGCAGCCAGGTCATTGCTGAAGGGAGGCATATCTTCATTCCAGTATGCTACACCGTCAACATAGGGGAAAAGGTTGTAGGTAGTACCGACTTCGAGGTGCATAACCCTGTTCAGACCGAATACAACATGGAATTTACCGGTGTTGTCGATAGTACCGAATGCAGAGTTATCGTTAGAGAAGAAGGTATCAGCAATAGTTGTATTCCAGTCGAAGAACGGATAAGGATGTTCCCAGATAATGTGTTTATCCCAGGTATCGCCATTATCGTCAGAACGCATGTAGAACATGTCATTCCATGCACCACCAACGAGGATGATAATAGTATTGCCGTGAGTGCTGAGGGCATAATCATCAGCTCCGATTTCGAAATAATAATCGGAACCCATACCATCAAGGATCACATTATGCGGATCCCAGGTTGCACCACCATCGCTTGAACGCGAATACAGAAGGGCGGTTGCCTGTCCTTCATATTCAACATAAGTATTGGCTACAAGGTGGATCACCTCATTGTTTTCACCGGTTGTTGCCAGTCTGGGCCAGGTAAGGTCATCGGTGATGCCGTCTGGTCCGAGGAAATTAACCTGTGTCCAAGCGCCGGTTCCTTTGGCCGGGCGGGAGATCAGCTCAAGACTGGTTACACCATTGTGGGCAGCGCCAAACTCACCGTCACCCCAGGGAGCGATATTCGGCCAGCCGCATTTCAAGCTTTCAATACGTGCAGTAGGCATGGGGCCCCACTGTGTGCCATCATAATAATTATAACCTGTACCCCTGTCAGGGAATGAGGTGGCCTGTAATCCGAACATCCAAACGCCTGCCATGGTTCCGTCTTCCCATCTGTGGAAACGGTTGCTGTACAGTGTGTTGGTCCAAAGATCGTACTGGGAGTTTCCAATCTGGACTTCATTGGGTGATAAAGCTTTGATGTTGGTTGCGCTGTTGACCGGGAGGGTCAGGTTGGTCTGCTCAGAAATGGGGGCTTTGTATTCAGTTTTCACAGCTTTGTTCAGCAGATCCTTGGAAACGGAAGTTGCCTTCTGTGAATATCCCGCCAGCCCGATGCATAAAACCAAGCTTAACAGTAAGAATTTTTTCATGGTTGAAATGATTTTAGTTAAACAATCTTTTTGGGTGAATTGCAAATATATAAAAATTCTTAAGTAGCATTAAAGAATTCTTTTGATTTTTATATACTGTGATTAAGACAAGCAGCGTATTACAAGAGTTGCACGCAGGGAATTTCTTTCCCTGCAATTTGATTATATTTGCGCCGTTAGATATTGGCAATGAAAAGAATTCACCTCCTGGTCTTAAATTCATATCTGGGTCCTCTGATCATGACCTTCTTCATTTCCCTTTTTATCCTGCTTATGCAGTTTCTGTGGAAGTACATCGATGAACTGGTTGGCAAAGGTCTTGAATGGTATGTGATTACAGAGCTGCTCTTTTACGCTTCCTCAACCTTTGTTCCCCTTGCACTTCCTCTGGCTATCCTGCTTTCTTCTCTAATGACCTTCGGAAATCTTGGTGAACATTATGAACTGGTTGCCATGAAATCGTCGGGTATTAGTCTTTGGAGTATCATGCGTCCGCTGATCGTCCTTTCTGTTTTTATCAGTGTATTTGCCTTTTATTTTTCAAACAATGTATTGCCCGTTGCCAATTTAAAATTCAAATCACTGCTGTATGATGTAAGAAAGCAAAAACTTGCTTTTGACATCCAGGAAGGTGTTTTTTATAATGGTATAGAAAATTTTGTGATGCGTGTCGGCAAAAAAGACAAAGATGATAAAACCATCCGGAACGTGTTAATATACAACCATACAGACAATAAGGGAAACACCGATCTGACCGTTGCAAAATCGGGAATCATGGAAACCACCCCTGACGGACGATATCTTATCCTTACCTTATATAATGGTTACAATTACCGGGAAAATATCGACCAGAAGGATTATCGCAGCAGCAAATCCTTTCAGCGGACAAATTT
This sequence comes from Bacteroidota bacterium, assembly GCA_018831055.1. Classification (NCBI taxonomy): domain Bacteria; kingdom Pseudomonadati; phylum Bacteroidota; species Bacteroidota bacterium. Next base: position 7,332 of record JAHJRE010000067.1, on the reverse strand, counting down.
CGAGGAACAGATCAGAAGGTTCGATTTATCTGCTTTTGAGCTGAGAAGAACCGATGAAGACCTGTTCAAGAGGAATTATCATATGCTCAACATATCCCAGCTTAACGAATCTATTGACTCCCTGAATCAATTATATAACACCAGGCTGGAGATCTTTGCCAGGGATTATTCCCGGTTCTATTTTTATAACCTACTCGATACCATTAATAATAATAAATACGACACCATGAATATCCCTTCCCTCGAAGTTCTTGATATCCTTGAGCCGGATGAGCGGAAGGAAGTTGCAGAATTGGCTCTCAGCCAGGTAAGGAATATGAAGAGACAGTTAAATTTCACCCAGGAAGACCTTGCCGGCAGGATGGAGTGGATTAAAAAGCATATGATCGCCTGGCACAAGAAATTCACGCTCTCTTTTGCATGTTTTGTGTTGTTTTTCATCGGAGCACCCCTGGGGGCCATTATCCGCAAAGGTGGGTTTGGTTTGCCTGTAGTATTTTCTGTAATATTCTTCGTGATCTTCCATATAATATCCATCACAGGTGAAAAATCTGCCGCAGCCGGAGCACTCACCATACCCGGAGGCATGTGGATGGCGTCCTTTGTACTTCTTCCTCTGGGAATATTTCTAACTTACAAGGCAACAACCGATTCACCGCTGTTGGATACGGAATCCTGGAGTAAGAGGTTTAAAAAATTATTCAGGAAAATACATATCTAAGAAGGCTACTGGTTCCTTTTGGTTCTGTCCCACACCCCCGACCTCACCGGTTTCATCACTCGGAAAAAACCAAGCATCAATGCCAGGTTCATGGCGTAAAAATGGGTGATCAGTCGAAGGAAGCGATTATGTATTCCTGCCTTTTTGAGAAAATAATCCAGGAAGGGAATGGCAAGCAATCCAAGTTGCAGGCAGAAGATTATCAGGTAGAATATGCTTCCTGTTGCAAGAAACAAACTTGAAAGCAAAGCCAGAATGATCAACCAGGGGCCAAACCAGCGAATTACTTTATGAGATAGAAAACAAAACCCAACATTCTTCCTGAACAGCAAACCATAAAAAGTAATCAGGTTTTGGAAATTCCCGGTTGCTATCCGGGTCTTTCTTCGGATTTCAACACCAAGGTCACTGGAAACGTCTTCAAAAACGGTGGCATCCAGATCATTGATAGCCATTTTCCCTTGTTCGAAGACTTTCATATTGATATAAAAATCATCGACGAGGTAATTCGGGGGAACCGGTGAATAATCCATCCTGCGGATGGCATAACAACCACCGAAAGGCCCCATCATGGAACCCCACAGCCTTCCTTCCATATTTTTTATCCAGACTTCCCTCGAAATATAGGAACTTTCCTGGATGGAAATCCCCTCCTTTTTCTGTCCCCGGTTGATCATATTGGAATCAACCAGTCCGATCCGGGGATTCCTGAAATGTTTCACCAGGTTAAAAACTGTACCCGGAGAAAACATCACATTGGCATCGGAGAGAATCAGTATACTCCCTTTCGACTCATTTACCAGGTCATTAACTACATTTTGTTTACCTCGTCTTTGTTTATATGGGAAAAATCTGAGTGAAGGAAATTCATTGGCCAGATTACTGATAATACTGTCGGTATTATCGCCCGAACAATCAGATCCAATAAGCATTTCCAATCTATCCTGCGGATAGGAAGAAGCAAAAACCGACCTTATCTTTTCGTCGATCACCTCTTCTTCATTAAATGCAGAAATTATAATTGAAACCATGGGGAGGTCATCTTGCGGGTCGTAAACGTCCTGATTTCCCTTTTTCCCTGACGACAGAATTTTCAGCAACAGAGGATAAAAAAGATATGAATGAAATATCAGTAAGACAGATACCCAGAATATAATTTGCAGACCCATCACAGGTGTTTCTTATAGAAGTCAATCAGTGAGCTGACAATCACCAGATTATCGTATATATTTCTAACAAATTCCACGGCATTAATACCGATCTGTTCAAATTTATCAAAATTCCGGATGAGTTCGCGGATTTCACCTGTAAAATTTTCCGGAGTATCAGCTACCAGGAGGTCGTGACCATGCCGGGTGCTGATCCCTTCCGTTCCGATGGAAGTGGTAACGATAGTCTTACCCAGGGCCATTCCTTCGATGATCTTGATGCGCATGCCACTACCCGATAACAGGGGAACCACCATGACAGCTTTGCTTTTCATAAAGGCATAGGCATCTTCCACTTCTCCCAGGAAAACCATACCCGGGACGTTAAGGGAAGATATTTTGGGAGGGGCATTCCTTCCTGCAACAAAGAATTTAAGTTCAGGAAATTCGTGATGCAATGCAGGCCATACCTTTTCCAGGAACCAATGAAGGCCCTCCTGGTTGGGTGTCCAATCCAGGGCACCGATATGGAAAAGGGATGGATATTCAATTTCAGCTCTTTTGGGATCCAGGTCGCCGGTAAAAATTCCTGTAGGGGTATTATGCATGGGCAAAAGACACCCCAGGGTTCTGAGTACTTCCCCGTCGCGTTCGGTAATGGGTACCATCACATCATAGCTGTTCAGGAAACCGGTTTCCATTTTTTTGATCCTTTTCGCCAGGATTTTCAGATACCATTGTTTGGGGAATCTGCTGTGAGCAACAGTCCTTTGCCAGATCTCATGCTCGATATTATGTGAACGCATGGAAACCAAGCCTTTGCTTAACGATCTTATCAGAGGCACATAGGGCGCAAGATAAAGTCCTTCAAGCTGGATAATGTCAAAAGGTTCTTCAACAAGTAATTTTTGAAGTGCTATATTAAAATCTTCATTAATAAATCTTTCAGCATTATAGGGCCAGGGTGAAAACAGGAGATTTCTCAGGGCAGAGTAAGGGGAAATGGATGTGTCGATATTCACGGCGATGAACTTCATCTTTGAGGCAATATCCACCGGTATATCCTGAATGTTAAAAAAATGTTTGGAAGTATTCATTGCCAGGACAGTGACATCATGTCCCAGTTCCGAAAATGACCTGGCCATGGAAAACGTAGCAATAGAGCCTCCATCGCGCGGGGGATAAGGGAGTTTATTGCATATCAGCAGTATTCTCATGGTTATTGTCGTGAGGTCGGCAAATATAAAGGGAAATTATCAAAAAACCATTATTTTTAGGCTCTGGGAGAAAAGAAGAAGAAAACTGTCCTTATGATCAAGATAAACCATCAATTGCTTGAGGCCCTTACAGAAAGGGCTATGCAGTCCGACAGGAAGAGGATGAATTACAATTTTCATTCCGGGCCGCCCGATCCCATGCAGAGAATGCTAAACGCCATTGAGCCCGGATCCTATATCCGGCCGCATAAGCATGAGAAACCGGATAAACGCGAGGTCTTTTTTGTACTTCGCGGCAGGATACTCATCCTGGAATTTGATGATCACGGCCATATCACCGATCACATTCTACTGGATCCCTCAGCAGGGAATTACGCAGCCGAAGTGCCTGAGCGCACCTGGCATTCAATGATAGCCCTTGAACCGGGATCTGTTGCCTATGAAGTAAAAGATGGTCCATGGGATCCTGCAGATGACAAGGTATTTGCATCCTGGGCACCTCCGGAAGAGAGCGAGGAGGTCAAACCATATATGGATAAAATCCTGGAAAAACTTAAGCTGATCTGAGAGAATCCTTACCTTTGCGCATAAAACCGATCAATATGCAGAAACCTTCCATACCAAAGGGAACCCGGGATTTTACACCACAGGAGATGGTCAGGAGAAACTATATTTTCGATACCATTCGGGATGTTTTCCAACTGTTCGGTTACCTGCCCATCGAAACACCGGCCATGGAAAACCTGTCTTCGCTTATGGGGAAATACGGAGAGGAAGGAGATAAGCTTCTGTTTCGCATACTGAACTCAGGTGATTTTCTCTCGGGGCTTGAACCTAAGGATATCGAACAATCGAACTTAATAAGGATTGCTGCTGCCATCTCGGAGAAAGGTCTGCGTTATGATCTCACGGTTCCTTTTGCGCGTTTTGTCGTCCAGCACAGGAACGAGATCGCCTTTCCTTTCAAACGTTACCAGATACAGCCTGTTTGGAGAGCCGACAAGCCGCAGCGTGGAAGGTACAGGGAATTTTACCAATGTGATGTAGACGTGATCGGGAGCACTTCCCTGCTGAATGAGGTTGAACTCATCCTCATCATCGATGAGGTTTTTCACCGCCTGGGACTGGATGTGCTGGTAAGGCTCAACAACAGGAAGATTCTCACCGGCATTGCAGAATATGTGGGACAGGCAGATAAAATGATGACCATCACGATCGCGCTTGATAAACTTGATAAGATCGGCGTGGAAGGGGTAAATGAAGAGATGCGTTCAAGGGGAATACCCGGGGAAGCCATAGAAAAACTCCAGCCGGTTCTGCGTCTTGAAGGCAAGCTCAAAGAGAGGTTTCCCAGACTGCAGGAATTGCTTCAGGACTCCCCCACCGGCATGCAGGGCATTGAAGAAGCTATGTATGTGTTGCGCTATCTGAAGGATCTGGAATTACGTGCAAAGTTCGACCTAGACCTGACCCTGGCCAGAGGGCTCGATTATTATACAGGAAGCATCATCGAGGTGACATCGCGGGAAGTTGCTATGGGCAGCATCTGCGGCGGCGGCCGATACGACGACCTGACCGGTATTTTCGGGCTTCCCGGCGTATCCGGAGTCGGTGTTTCGTTTGGGGCCGACCGTATTTATGACGTGTTGAACGAATTGAACCGCTTTCCTGGAGACCAACAGGCAACAACACAAATAATGTTTGTAAACTTTGGGCCCGCGGAAGAAAAGTACTGTATGGGCATCCTTAAGGAAATAAGAAAGTCAGGCATCAACGCTGAAATATACCCCGAAGCGGCTAAAATGAAAAAGCAGATGGCTTATGCCGACCAGAAAAATATCCCTTATGTGATTCTTGTGGGAGAAACGGAAATGAAAAGCGGAAAGGTATCTCTGAAAAACATGGTGGAAGGCAGCCAACAAGAGATAAGCATAAAAGAACTTTTATCATCATTTGTTAAAAAATAAACAATAAGCCTAACTTTTTATATTTTTACAGCCAAATTGCCTGAAAGCATGAATAGCTGGATTCTACGTTTTAAGATCAAAATCAACCGCACCGCACTTTTTTAATCATCCCCCTCGGCTACGCTCCCCTCGACTACGCTCGGGGCAGGCCATTATTCATTATTCATTATTCACTGTAAATTTAAATAATCATGACATTAGTAATAAAAGGTGCGGGATTGACCATAGAGGATGTTGTCAATGTTGCCCGTCATAACGAAAAAGTAGAATTACATCCGGATGCATTGGACAGGATCATCAAATGCCGCGCCATGCTGGAAAAGAAGATCCAGGCGCGGGAGATCATGTACGGTGTAAACACCGGTATTGGTGAATTTTCGGAGGTTGTCCTCAACGACGACCAGGTAAAGGATTTCCAGAAATACCTTATATATAATCATGCAGCCGGTATTGGCGATCCCATGCCCATTGAGTGGGTAAGGGGGGCCATGCTTGGAAGGATTAATGTACATGCGCACGGGAATTCAGGATGCCGTCCTGAGATCACCCAAACGTTGATTGACATGCTGAACAAGGGTGTGACCCCCTGGGTATGCACCAAAGGATCAGTCGGTGCATGCGGGGACCTTGCTCCCATGTCGCAGATAGCGCTCCTGATGATGGGAGAAGGCAAGGCCTATTTTGAAGGGAAGCTTTACGATGGCAAGGAAGCTCTTGACCGTGCGGGTATTCCGGTTCCAGGACTTCAAGCCAGGGATGGTCTTGCCACCATCAACGGCTCCAATGTTCTTACGGCTATGAGTGCCATATTCCTGTATGATACCAACCGCTGGATGAAGCAGGCCGAAATTGCCGCTGCCATGTCGCTCGAAGCTCTGATGGCCAACATGAAGCCATACACTCCCAAACTGCATGAAGTAAGGGGGTTTCACGGAGCCATCCGGAGCGCCAAAGCCATTTGCAAGCTGGTAGAAGGAGGCGATCTGAAAGAAGGAAGGTTAAAATGCAAGGTTCAGGATGCTTACAGTATGCGCTCCACACCCCAGGTGATTGGATCTGCACACGATGCACTGGCGTATGCAAGGTCACAGGTGGAAATTGAGCTCAACGGTGTTGGTGACAATCCGATCTTCTTCCCGGATGAAAACCTTCAGTTATCCGGTGCCAACTTCCAGGGCTCTCCCGTTTCGCTGCCCATGGATATGGCAGGAACAGCCGTTACGATGGTCAGCGTTATGTCGGAAAGGCGCATGAACCGCTTGAACCATCCGGCCCTCAGCGTAGGTCTGCCGGCATTCCTCACCAAAGGAGCAGGAATGTTCTCAGGTCTTATGCTCAGCCAGTACACTGCTGATATGATGATCGTGGAACAAAGGATATTGTCGATGCCGGCCTCCATCCAATCCATTCCGGCCGCTGCCGACCAGGAAGACTTTGTGTCCATGGGGATGAATACTGCCCTTAAAAATTTCCAGATACTTGACAATGCCTATGGCATTCTGGGAATCGAATTCATGGCTGCTGCCCAGGCCCTGGATTTCCGGGAATATCAGTTCGGAAAGGGAGTAAGCAAAGCCAAGGAAGTTGTCAGGAAATACGTAGCATTCCTGGATATTGACCGGCCTTTGTACGATGATCACAATGCCATGAAAAGCCTTGTCAAATCAGGAGAGATCCTGGAAGAGGTAGAAAAACTCGTAGGAAGTCTGGAATAAGAAAGCTCAGGCTTTCCTGCCAAGATAAATCTTCATGGAAATACAACCCAATGAAAATGCGCCCCGGGAAAATAAAAGACCTGTTCTTTTAACCGTCCTGTGCGTCTTAACCTTCATAGGCAGCGGACTGGGCGCATTTTCAAATCTATTGATAACTACTTCCTATGAAGAGACCATGGCCCTTTTGGAAGAAACCGAACATAACTTTCCCCTGATCGATATGTTCATGAAGGCGGGATACGGATTTTTCCTCACCGGTACTATACTTTACAGCACATCCCTGCTTGGGGCTTTACAAATGTGGAAACTCAGGAAAATTGGATTTCATTTCTATTTTGTATCCCAGATTCTGATCATTATTCTTCCCCTGGTTTACATTGAGGGATATCCGGCACCATATCTTGATGTTGCTATTACAGCATTATTTGTCTGGCTTTATTATCGGCATCTGCCATTAATGCGCTAATTTTACAGGATGGAAGAACCGAAACGGAAACATAGAAGTACGCTGTACATCCTGTTCTGCCTGGCATCTGCCACATATAACGGATTAATGGCCCTTAT
>JAHJRE010000066.1 GCA_018831055.1 Bacteroidota bacterium | reverse complement strand
TGATTCAATTTTCATTTTGATGTTTTATTGTGCGTGGATAATTTGGCTCTTTTGCGAAGCTTTGGTTGTGAGGTGGCTTGTGCGGCTTTGCAAATGTGCCAAATTTGCGCTGGCCATTATTTTTCTTTTTCTTCTTTCAGTGGGTAGAAAAGCTAAATTAATTCCATTCATTATTTCTTAATTTCACTGATTCATTTTCTTTCAACTAAGTGTTTCATTATTTGCACTGTCTTCACACCTTGTGCATAACGGTTGGCAATATGGCCAGTGGCGGTTTGCGGGCTACAACACTATCCAGCGTTACAAACCTTGATGCGGGGCAGAATACTTCACATTACCTCTTCCCCCGCCATTGGCTATATTGCGTGTTGAACTAAACCTAAAGGTAGCTAAAGCCGAAACTTTTCACTACCTTTAAGGTTACACTTATTTAAACATTAAAAATATGAAAAAAAACTAACGATCATTGAAAATGCCTGTGAAAATATTTCCACCTTTAATGAGCTTTATGGAAAGCTTAGGCGGAGTATTGAGATCACCGGTAAGAGCCAAAGTACCCTGACCAATTATGGCCGCTGTCTGGCTGCCATGGCCCTGCATTTTAATTGCAATCCTTTGGAACTGGATGAAGAACAGGTTCTGGATTATCTTCACTTCATCCGAACAAAAAGCAAAACGCCATCCGGGAGTTATTTCAAACATACGGTCTATGGTTTGAGTTTTGCCTACAAAGTGATGGGCATAGCAGGAAAAGATGTCAGTCTTCCATCCCTGAAGCTTCCCAGAAAACTTCCCGTAGTATTAAGCCGTCAGGAGATGCGTGCCCTGTTATCAGCCCCTCACTTATTAAAACACAGGATCGTATTGGGTTTGTTATATGGTTGCGGATTACGCCGGTTTGAGTTGCTGAACATCAAACTACAGGATGTTGACCTTGATCGTCGTATGCTGCATATCAGGGAAGGAAAAGGGATGAAAGATCGCTATGTTCCCATAGGGGAGATGCTATCCAGAGGTATAAAAACATATTTAGAATCCGACCCGCCATACATATGGCTTGTAAATGGGAAAAACAATTCAGGACAACTACAACAGTTCTCAGAGACGGGTGTTCAGTGGATCATTAAAGAGGCGGCAAGGCGAGCGGGGATAAAAAAGCATGTTACCTCTCATGTTCTTCGCCACACCTATGCTACACACTTACTGGAGATGGGTATGGATATTATGACCCTGAAAGACCTTTTAGGCCACAGCGATATCAAAACCACGCTGGTTTACCTACATATAGCTCAACTGGGACGTGATAAGGCTTTCAATCCTCTGGACAGGCTTTACGAAAAGGGAAATGATCAATGAGAGAGGCCTGTGAAGTGGCCGATATTCTTCAACAACAGATCACAAATCTTTCCAAGCTTACGGCCAACACCTGGCAAATTCGGACATTACAAGCCATTGCGGATTGCCGTACCCATGCCCTGGGCGGACATATCGATAAGTGCGATAATCCTAAATGTAATCACATCCATATCAGCTATAACAGTTGCCGCAATCGACACTGTCCCAAATGCCAGGGGAATAAGCGGGAAGAATGGATATCAAAGCGCGAAGGTGATTTACTCAATGTGCCTTATTACCACGTTGTATTTACTCTTCCGGATCATCTCAATAAGGTTTGCCTGTATGAACCAGGAAAAATCTATGGTCTGATGTTCAAAACAGCCTGGTCAGTGATACGAAGTTTTGCATTCAATCCCAAGTTTTTGGGGGCAAAAACGGGAATGATTGCAATATTGCACACCTGGGGACAAAACCTCACTCTGCATCCTCACCTGCATTGCATTGTTCCGGGGGGAGGAATAACAGCCGGAGGTAAATGGAAAGCGGTAAAGGGAAAAGATAAGTACCTGTTTCCTGTAAAGGCTCTTTCGAAAGTATTTCGAGCCCGTTTTGTTGAATATCTGCGTAAGGAAATGGATTTACCAGGAGATCTTTACAAAGAACTCTTTTCAAAACAGTGGGTTGTGTATTGCAAACGGCCCTTTTGGGGTCCACAACAGGTGGTAGAATATCTTGGCCGGTACACTCACAAAATAGCAATCAGCAATCACCGTATTAGAGACATCCAGTGCGATAAGGTAATTTTCATGGCCAAAGATTATCGTCATGGAGGTAAAACACATCCTGTTACTCTTAGCCAGCAAGAATTTATCCGCCGGTTTGCTATGCATATTTTGCCCCGGGCATTTGTGCGCATCCGGCATTATGGAATTCTGAGCAGTGTGATAAAGAATTCAGTTATTCCCAGACTACAGCAGGAACTTGGAGAACCGGTATTGCCTGCAAGGCCAATTTTTTTACACAGGCAGTGTCCTTGTTGCCGAAAAGGCCGGTTGATTACCCTTTATATGTTTAAAGGCCGTGCACCACCCCGACAAAACGTTCTTAATC
>JAHJRE010000065.1 GCA_018831055.1 Bacteroidota bacterium | reverse complement strand
GCAAACCCGATCCCTCCTTTTGTATTTTTTATTGCAGAATACATTCCAGGATCCCCGTTTACCGGTATTCCCTTCAAATTTTCCTGAAAGGTCCCGAAATAATCCGCCCATATGGATGCTGCACCACACAAATCAACTCTTGTGAAGGTTGAAAGAACCACCTCCTCCTCTATTCCCGGAATTTCACTCCAGGAAGTTATATCTCCGGTGACAAAAATTCTATAAAGGTTTTCCTTTGATAAACCCTTGTAATATATTGCCGAAGCAGCAGGATTAAAACGGTTCATGACAGGAACCACAACATCTTTCGCCACTGCAAAAGGTATGATATTACGGGAAAGAATTTTCGACCGGTCGTCTGAATAAAGCCCCAAATCTGTCCTTAGCAGTTCCGATTCCGACAAAGCCTTATTGGAACCTGCAGGAATTACCGTGATCTTTACCGTTGGATGAGATTGCTGGTATTTATCGGCCCATGTCTGAACCAAAGGATAGAGTGAATATGATCCTTCAACATTCACAAATGACCTCGGAACCCTGGACTGCTTATGCTCAGTCTTTTCCCGGACTTGCCTGCAAGCGGGGAAAAGCGTCGTTAGGAGTACTATCAGGATTAACAAACAATTAATTCCTGCTTTTCGATAGCGACTTAAAGCAGAATATTTTTTTCTGCCATTCATTGTTAATGAAATAACAATACAAAGTTAGACATTTCCGGATGCCATTGTATTTAATCAAATAAAAATATTCGAAATAGGAAAATACTAATCAGAAGGCTCTTGATACAAATACCCACAAAAGAAAAAAGCTAAATTTATCAGGGATTGAAGAAAATAAATCATCCGGAATCTCCAGGAAAGCCCTGCAGTATTGTGTTACTGATCTTTATAAATATTAAACAATACCTTTCTTAAGACTTTGCTTCCATACTCCAAAGCACCACTGTCCAGTGGCAAGGAAGGTTCGGATGATGGGAAAACTCCGTTAAAAGGATCCAGCGTAACTCCATTCAATGGATCAAAAGAATAATTAATGATGCCACTGCCATGCTTTTTGTGACTCATGCGTTCCAGGTTTAGCGTTTAAGAAGATAGTAGCGTTTGACTTGCAAGATATGAACTAAAACAATCGTTCACAATAAGAAGATACATGATATTGTTGCATGTTTCACGTATGTTCAGGAATTTAAAAATACCGGACTTTGAATTTTAAAAGGCAAATTTGCTTTATTATTAATAATTTTGTGAAAAACAGAATAAATAGTTATGATGAAAAATCTAATTACTACAGTAATCATTGCTGTTATATTAAGTTCTTGTAATACAGGGCCTTCATTAAAACAGGGGGTAGATTACCGGATGAGTGCCGCAGGAGATACTATCATGATGGAAAGAGATGGAAATGGTGTGCTTTTATCGGAATACACAGTCAGAATGGGCAAGAAAGATGGACCCGCATGGGTTTATTATCCGGAAGGCGAGGTAAAAGAAGAGTCGCAGTACAGGGGTGGTCAAAAAAACGGTATATCCAGATGGTTTTATAAAGATGGGACCGTTTATGAAGTAACTCCTTATAAGGATGGAAAAATGCATGGCATCATGAGGAAATTCAATCCTGATGGCACTTTGCTTGCAGAAATCCCTTATCAGGAGGGAGAACCCATTCCGGGAACCCGTGAATTTGCGAAAACAGGAGGCATTCTTTCCGATTACCCGGATATCCGGTTCTTCCTGGATACCACCAAACAAGCCGATGGTATGTTTACCTTAAAGATGCTTCGTACTGATAAGGAAAAGGAAATCGCCTTTCACTATTATCAATTTGAAAACGATGACAGCGTTCGTGTGGCAATCCCTGTGAGGAGACATAACGGAATAGGATATATGATCTTCAACACTTACAACAAAAAGGACATCCCGGATGAGGTTACCGTTTATGGCACTTTTACCAGCAAAAGAGGCGTGCCGGTTGTGCTGAAAAAAACATGGAGGAAGAGTGATCCCGTGCCTGTTGATCCGAATGCTGCCAACCGGAAAGTTGTCAGGTTCTGATGGATACACTCCCCCTCCAGAAAAAACATCTGGTTATTGCTGGGTAAATTAGAATTTATAGCTTAAACCCGCATTAACAATACCTGCATACCCAAATCCTACTTCTGCAAATCCGCCAAACGCTTTACCAATCCTAATACCAAAAGCATTGACCTGAAATGCAAAATAAACACTGGTATTGTCGTCTCCCTGGGTATCATCTTTAAAGTTAAATTGTTCATAACAAGCACCAAGTGCAACTCCGGAATACATAGTTACCCATTCTTTGCGAACATAGTTGAAATCGAACCTGACCATACCTGTTATATAGGTATCGGTCGACTCCACATCGACAAGTGTATGGGTTATGGGCATTTTTACTGTCTTTTTCATGTTAAAACTCTGGTAAAGGACTCCTAAACCCAGGGTGATTTTTTCGTTCAGGTTTCGCTTATAACCCAAACCGGCTACACCAAATGTTGAGATATCCGAACTGACAACCGTTGCCCCTGTCAAAGGACCTATCAGAAAATCTTCGAAAATATCCCCGAAAGTTTCTGCAAATCCGGGAAAAGTGCCCGCACCATAGTTAACATAAATTTCATTGTTCCTGTCCTGGCTAAAACCTACAACAGCCAGAAATACAAACATTACTGCAATAATTGCCTTTTTCATGTTGATTTGATTTAAGTTATAAAATATTCCCAAGGTTACTTCTTGTCAGTAACCATTTCGATATCCGTTTTGGCTTTAGAAATAACGGATAACAAAACAATTGTTTTATCCAAAATTATAAGGAATTGTTACAGAATCAACGGTTAATTTTGTAAAAAAACATCATTTTTTACTGTTGTGCAAAACCCCATAATGATTGGTTCAATGAGAATTTTTTTGAAAGATTAAAAAATAGTTACAGGTTGCAGGTTGCATGTAACATGTAACCTGCGTCCTGATACAAATCATGCCCAATTCTTATTAAATATTTTATTTGTTATTACAACTTTTTATGAACTTTATCGTCAATCAACACATAAAGATTGAATTTTGAGCGAGGAGTATATTGACCTAAGCAGGAATCTGATCAGGGATTGCATCAAGGGTGACCGGCAGGCGCAGTATAGATTATACATGCAGTATTCGAGATCCATGTATAATATATGTATTCGTATGCTTGTCAACAGAGAAGATGCAGAGGACATTCTCCAGGAAGCATTTATCCAGGCATTCCGGAGGCTGGACACCTTTAGAGGGGAGTCTTCGTTTGGAACATGGCTTAAAAAGATTGTAATCAATCGATGCCTGGATTTTCTTAAAAAGAGGAAACTAGGTTTTATGGATAGCGATGAAGAAAAAATTCCAGACAGACAGGATGAGTCATTGGAGGAAGATAAAATCAGCAATGAAATGATCCATGAGTGTATAAAAAGCCTGCCGGAAGGCGCAAGAGTTATAGTAAACCTGTATCTCATGGAAGGATTTTCCCATAAGGAATCAGCCAAAATGCTCGGTATTACTGAATCAACCGCAAAAACCCAGTATCACCGGGCAAAGCACCTGCTCCGGGAAAGAATTAATGAAAAAACGTTGTATGAAAAAGCTTGAGGATATTATAAGAAATAAACGCCCTTACCTTGATGTTGAGGAACCAGACCATGCATACATCTGGGAAGGTATTGAGCGAAAAATGGAACCTAACCCAAAAAAACGGAGGCATTTCCTGAAAATTGCTGCCATTGCTCTAATAATACTATCTGCTGGTGCCGCCATATTCATTCCGTCTTTGCGGAATCAGAATGAAAACACTTTTATCACTCTGTCTGATATATCTCCCGAACTTAAAACAGAAGAAATGTTTTTTACGCAGACAATTTATCATCAGATGGAAGAAATCAATAATGCAAATATTGATCATGAGCAATATAAAACGTTCTTTGAAGAAATCGAAATCCTTGATAATTATTACCAGGAATATCTTGGTGACTTACAACAAATGGGCGATAATCCCCGCCTCATAAAAGCTATGCTTCATTATTATGAAATGAAAATCAGGATCCTGGAAAAAATGTTAAATGAAATTGAAAAACAACAATATTATGAAAACAATAGAAAAATTTAGGATGGTTGGATATATGGCCGTTATAGCGTTCATGCTGCCTTTACATAGCGTAACTCAAACTGTCAACAATCAGGAAGAAGCATCCATTGATTGCCCGGTAAATGCCTCCACTCAAATTCTTTTCGAAAACAAAACCGGCGAACTGGAAATACAAACCTGGGATAAATTATCGCTTAACCTGAAAATCTTTATTGAGATAAAAGGCGATCAGAAAGATGTGAATGCTACACTGGAGGCAATTCGAAAATTACCGGTTAAAAAATCAAATACTTCCATCGAAATCAACACACAATTTTATGAGAACTGGAGTTCAGGGAATTTCCTGGGAGGGGATAAAATAAAACTTACTTTACATACAGGGACAAAGGTATCTCTCGATAAACTGAAGGTAAATTATATTCTGACAATTCCTGAAAACAACGATTTTAAACTGGTCAATAAATATGAAGATGTTATGATGGCGGATTTTTCAGGAAAAGCCGAGTTGTTGATATACGATTGCGATTTCCATGCAGGCAATTTTTCAAAAGACCTGAAAATCGAATTAAAATACTCCAGCGCTAAACTGGGAAATCTTGGAAGCCTCTTTTTAACCAGCTACGATTCCAAAGCAGAAATTGAAGTTTGCTCCGATCTAAAGTTAAATTCCAAATATTCTGAACTTGACTTCGGGAAAACCGGAAATATTTCCCTCAACGTATATGATGACAAAGTTTTTATCGACGCTCATGGAGATATTACGGGAGAAGCAAAATATACAACATTGTTCGTGCACGATTTCGCTTCGGGCAATCTGGTTCTATACGATTGCACCCTTAAAGGCGCAAATGCCGGCATTTTTATCCTAAAAGCAAAATATACCAAGATCGAGTTCCTTTCAATTGAGAACCTTGATTTTCAAGAATGTTATGATAATACTATTAATGTTGGCTCATTGGGCAATATCGATTGTCTTTCAAAATACACTACCTTCACCGTTAATGAACTTAAGGGTTCATTTAAAATAAATAGCTACGATGACAATATTTCCATCGGAAAAGCAAGCCAGACCTTTAAAGGACTCGAAATAGAAAGCAAATACTCCAATCTGAGTATATCGCTTCCACATGATCTGCCTATCATTCTTACAACCGATACTAAATACACCAATCTAACCTTCCCCAAGGATAAAATGCAGGAAAAACGATATCATAAAGATGACAGTGAATTCCAATATATAGGATTTACAAAGGACTCAGAGGAAAGTAAGTGTATACCAATAAATATTTCAGCCTATGATGGTCAGATAGAAATAAAATGAATCATTTCCTGGAACGCAGGGTTAATCCCTGTGTTCCCGCTTTGATCATCATTCATAACGAATAGCATCTACGGGATTTTTTGATGCGGCTTTGTAACCAACCGATGAAACGGTTAGAATAGCAATTAAACTTGCTGCAATAAAAGATAATAAGTAATCTGAGAAATTTTGCTGAGCCCTATAGGCAAAGCTGTTCAGCCACTGATCCATTACAATCCAGGCTATAGGAATGGCAAAAATGGAAGCCGTTACGATCAACTTGAGGAACCTTACCAGTAAATCATGAACAATAGTCCAGGTACCGGAACCAAGTACCTTTCTGATACCAATTTCCCTGGTTTTATCTTCTGTGATAAAGGTCACCAGTCCGAATAATCCCAAACAAGCAATAACAATGGCAAGAAAGGAAAAATATTTAAATACTCCTGCAGTTCTTGCTTCCGCCTGATAAAGCTCAGTCAGTTCACTTTCCAGTAAAAAATAGTCGAAAGGCTGGGAAGGATATAATCTCTCCCAAGTGTTTCCGATCTCTTTCAGGATTTCTTCTATATTGTTAGGATTTACCTTTATGTTCAGATACCTGAAATTATTTTCATTCACTCCGATAAGAAAGGGTTTCATTTCCTGATGCAGTGAGGTATGATGAAAATCTTTTACTACCCCTATAATCTTATATCGTATCTCATCCTCGTCCAACTCTCTGGCAGGTATCCTGATAACCTTCCCAATTGGACTTTCCCATCCAGCCTGCCTGGCCAGCGTCTGATTAATAATAACTGATAATGAATCGGATTTTATTCCTGGCGAAAAATTCCTTCCTGCAACAAGTTTCATTTTCATTAAATCGAGATAATCAGGAGTAATGTCCGTAAACAGGATCATCCAGCTCTCATCCTTGGGAGAACCTTCCGGGATAAAACTACGGCGCTGCTCAAAATTGCCCGGATAGCTCAAGGAGGCTGCCACCTCCTCAACCCCAGGAACCTGTTTAATTTCGCTCAATATGGTTTTGTAGTTCTTAATTACATGACTTTCACGCATGGGGATTATTACAATGTTCTTCGGATCATATCCAAGATCTTTAGTCCTGATATAACCGATCTGCCTGTATACTGTCAACGTACCTGCTATCAATGCAATGGTAATAATAAACTGAATAATCACCATCACACTTCTGAATATTGATTTACCCGAACCGGTAAAGATTTCACCTTTTAAAACTCTGACAGGCCGGAATGATAACAATACCATTGCAGGGTAAACTCCTGCTAAAACACCAGTGAAAATAATGATAACAGAAATTGCAGCAATAACAAAAAAACCCGATCGATCATGATTTAGCAAACCATCACCCATCAGTCGATTAATAAAAGGATGTGAAATCTCTACAAAAGAATAGGCCAATAACAGGCTAAATAAACTAATGATAAGGGTTTCGGTTAAAAATTGGCCGGTCAGCTCCCATCTGCCGGCCCCGAATATTTTTCTTATTCCTACTTCAAGTGCCCTGACAGATGATTTTGCTGCCGACAAATTCACAAAATTGATGGTTGCTATGATCAGAACAAGAAATGCAATGACTGTAAACAAATAAACTTCAGTTATATCACCATTTGGTTGAAGTTCGTGCAAAATATCCGAATGCAGGTGTATCCTGGTTAATGGGGTTAACCTGACCTGAAAAGAAGCATTGGATTCCTCCATTTCGTCCCCCATATACTTTTTTACTATAGCATTGCATTGTACTTCAACTAATTCAGGATCTGAAGATTCCTTAAGCATGATGTAATTATGCGAAATAAAAGCAAAAGGAGATTTCAGGTAGGGCCCATATCTGGGATGATTTCTTAAAGAGGATAGTGATAAAAGTCCGGAGAACTGAAAATGAGAGGTTTTCACAGGATCACGAATCACTGCGGTAACTGTGTATATTTTATTATTGTTTATCTTAATCTGTTCACCTATGGGATTTTTATTCCCGAAGTATTTTTCTGCCGTGGATTGAAGAAGAATGACTGAATAAGGTTCTTCGAGGCAAACCGGGGGATCCCCGCTTACAAATTCATAATCAAAAACCTTAAAAAAGCCTGAATCGGCATAAAAGAAATCTTGCTCATAGAATTTCTTTTCACCGCTTTCAAATAAATTATTCCCTGGAAAATCCACGATACGGGTACCTGCTTCCACCGAAGGGATCTCTTCGCAGAAATATTGTAAAAGAGGAGCTCCGCTTACCGCTGCTTCGAAATGATTCCCAGCCATCTCACCGATCAGGTCTATCCTGCTTATCCTGTTTGCAGCTTTAAAATGTTTATCATAGCTGATCTCGCGAAAAACATATAGCATAATGATTATACAACATGCCATACCCAAAGCAAGCCCCACTGTATTAATGGAGGTGAACTGCCAGTTTTTTAAAAGGCTTCTAACAGCAATGCGGATATAATACTTCAGCATAAATTAAATATTACAATGCAATTCAAATCCGCTGGTTGGAAAAATTTGATTGCGACAATCGTGCCACTGTATGTAAAACCTTAATTTTGGGAGAATTAAACTATAGGCACTCTTTTGCCTAAAAGGAAAATGTTTCACAAACGTGCAATCATGTACGTTTACGAACAAAATACCTTAACAGACAAACATTTCGTTAACTTAGTTGTTAAATATTCAAAACCTTTAATTATGATCAGGAATATTTTTATTTTTACATTTATTGCGCTGGTATTTACTTCCTGTATGAATAACAACACTCAGGAAGCATCCCCGGCAACTTCAAACAGTGATGTTATGTACTATTTTAATACTTATCTGGAAGGGACATCCCTTGATTCAGCAATTGTTACAGTTACTGAAGCGTTGAAGAAAGAGGGTTTTGGGGTGATATCCACTATAAATATCCAGGAAAAAATTAAAGAAAAACTGGGTAAGGATTTTCGTCCCTATATCATCCTTGGAGCCTGCAGTCCGCAACATGCCTATGAGGCTCTTAATGCAGAAGATAAAATTGGGACTATGCTCCCTTGTAACGTTATTATCCAGGAAGCCGGAGAAGGACGTTATGAAGTGGCTGCAGTTAACCCCATTGCATCTATGCAGGCCATTAAAAATGAAAAACTGGGCACGGTGGCCCAGGAAGTTACTGTTAAACTGAAAAAAGTGATATCTGACCTGGACAATACCGGGAAATAAATCCCGGTACCAGGCCTCATCCGGTCAGGGATTGTCGTTATCTTCAGATAGGGTAGTCTCAAATTCCCATTCATCCGCGGGAACGCTGAAAACTATTTCATAATTCCATTCAGCGGCAGGAACCGTAAATGAGCTGATACCCTGCACCCACATACTTATTCCATTTACAGAATACCAGGTGAAAACATTATGGATGGTCCTGGTCAAATGGGCTGTTTGGGTATTGAAATATTGTTCCGAAAAAGATCTTTCTCCTTTAATCATAGTTGGCTTTTTTTAGTTCTTTTAGTCAGATTAAGTTATTCTTCAGGATTTTGCTCTAAAACGGTGAACATTCGAGCGCTCTGGGCATTGCTTTGGTCCTTCCTGATGTGTAGTTTCCAAATCCAAAGCCACCCCTTCGTTTCTTCTTATCGAACATATACAATTCATCAAGCTCAATGACGATGGTTACCTCATGGCTTCCTCCGGTTGCCTTTGTAATATCAGTCAGCATGCAATCGTAGGAATAAAACATCTTTATTCTGGATATCTCATTGATAAAGATGCTTAATCCGGCAGTCAATACCAAAGCATCATTGTTCAGGAACTCGAATTCATCATTCCTGTACCAGATGCCAACATAAACAGGGTCACGATATACATTGATCCCTGCAGAATACGATTGCATTCCTCCCTGATACATGTATATTACACCAGGATTGAACTTAAAGCCGCCTTCGGAAATATTAAAGCTTTTCTTTCTTCCTCTGTTTATTTCATCCTGAACAATGAAATCCCCGGTAACAACTAATTTTCTTGGTAATGGAGATGATTGCTGCAAGAATGTTTCATTGGGACGGAACAGGTGATGAACTGCAATACCAATACTACCAATTACTTCTGTGGCCTTCCAGGTTGGTTGCACAAACCTGAAAACACCTCCCACACCAAAGTCGGGGTATGTTACCCGGTCATCAGAAGGATGCTTGAAAGAGGTTTCATAGATATTACCGTATCTTTCATCCAGTTGATCAGTGAATACCAGACGGTTCCAGTCGATGCGTTTCTGGACAAATGATGCAAGTATCCCGAACTGTGTGATCATATTATGATGTATTGGGATCCTTACAGCCACCGTAGCACCGATCATCGTCCGCTTGATGTATCCTTCTCCTTCATTGTCCGAGTCAAACATCAATCCTAATCCCCCAGATCCCGGTATGTTACGTGCAGCCAAATCCATATTGAAGTTGAAATTCCTGAAATCTTCAGGAAGTTTTACCCATTGCTGCCTGTAAGCAAACCTTGTTCGCATGCCTTGGGATATTCCTACATAGCCCGGATTATAATACGTAGGATTCGCAGTCCACTGAGAATACTGAGGATCCTGAGCTGCTGCCGGAATCAGCATTGCGATCAGAAAACCAATGATCAAGAGCTTTTTAATAGTTTTCATAGTTGAGGATTTTATCAGTTCTATCTTTTATTTCATTTTATGTTATCTCACCAAAGTCACCGTACCCTGTGCTTCCCTGGAAAGGCCGCTCATATTCCCAACACTTTCTCCTTCCCATACCGTTCCGTCGCGGAACATGGCCTTGACTCTCCACATATACACATCCTGAGGCAACAACTTACCCTTGTAGGTTCCATCCCAGCCTTCCACAGGCCTTCCATCATCATCAAGCCGGGTCGATTCCCAAATGATATTGCCCCAGGTGTCGTAAACCTGGATCAGGAAGGACTTCAAGCCTATACCTCTGGGCTGGAATTTTGTGACGTTCGGATTACCGCTGGCCGGTGCAAAGGCATTCGGCACGTACAGGGATTTGAACACAAACTCATACTCGAACATTGCCGAATCCTGACAGCCGTATTCGTTCCACGATACCAGCGTGATCCTATAATTACCGTCCATATCGTACTGATGTACGATCGGGGGATCTGTCTCATAGCTGATCAGCCCGTCGCCCCAGTGCCATTCATATTCTTCGGCCCCGAAGGTCTGATTGTTCACCAAAACATTACCCTGAACATCATCCCAGTTATCCACCACCGTAAAGCCTGCCTCCGGTACCGGATTCACTTCAACCGTCTGACGGATCGTGTCCATACAACCCATATCGGTGGCTATGCGCAGTTCCACATCGTAGTATCCAAGCTCATCGTAACGGTATTCGGGATTCTGCGTCAGTGACGTATCGGCCGGAGTATCCGGATCACCAAAGTTCCAGTGCCACGAGACGATCTCGCCTCCCTGGTCGTTGCTCTGATCCGTGAAGTAGGTCTTGTTGCCGATACACACCGGCGTTGTCACAAACCCCGCTTCAGGCCTCGGGTTAACCCGCATGGTCTTGCGGATCGAATCCGTACATCCGTGCCGGTTGGTGATCGTCATTAGTACATCGTACTCGCCCACTTCCGTGTAGAAATAACTCGGGTGCTGCTGCGTACTCGTATCGCAAACACTTGCCAGATCCCCAAAATCCCAGCTCCATCCACTCACCTGAGTGTTGGATACAGACTGATCCAGGAAATTGGCCTCCTTACCGTAACATAATGATGTACAGGTGAAATCTGCCAGCGGCGAGGGCTGTACATCTACCTGACGATAGGAGGTATCGTAGATGTAAGTATTGTTTACATATCCGTGGATCACCAAACGTACCAGGTAACTGCCCGGGTCTTCATAAGTATGTGTGATCGTTGGGGTATGGTGGATGTATACCGTATCGCTGCCATCACCCCAGTTCCATTCCCATAAAATGATATACGGACTGTTCTGCGTACTGTCGGTGAAGGTTAGATCGGCCCGCTCGCATACCAGGGTATCCTCCAGTGCAAACAGTGAGTTAATACATGGATTGACCGTTACCTCACGGGTAAGTGTATCCACACATCCATTCTGGTTGGTAACAATTAATGTCACTCCATAAGATCCTGGCCCGGGGAAAGTATGATCAATCCTTGCCGGTGAAGGCGGTGTATAGGTCTGTACCGGTGTGCCGTCTCCAAAGTACCACTGCCACTCCGACACCGGAACCCCGCTACCGGTAGATATATCATAGAAGGATACCAGCGTGTCGCAAGGTATTACATCCCAGGTGAATTCTGCTACCGGCAATGGCTGAACGATGACCTGCGTGTAGGTCGTCACACTGCAGCCATGGTTGTCGATAGCTTCCAGTTTCACCGTATAAGCGCCCGGATTGGCATAGGTGTGCACAGGTGCAGGCAGGGAAGAAATATTACCTGGCTGCAATGGCTCGCCAAAGTCCCAGTGATAGCTTACCAGGTATGTGTTCGCCGGTGAAAGTACCGTGTCGCGGAACGTGACGGGATCTTTATGGCACGACTGGCTGGAGAGTATCTCCACCTCCAACCCCTCGGGTATGCATACCTGACGTACTACCGTGTCGCTGCAACCACGCGTGTCGGTCACAATCAGCGTCACATCATAACAGGTATCCTGCTCGGGGAAGATATACTGCGGGGCCTGCATGGTCGACTGATGTCCCGGCTCAAAGATCCAAAGCCATTCTACAATGCCCGAATATTGACTGTGTGATGAATCGGCAAAGCTTACCTGCCCGTTGGAGCATGCATTCACATCATAACTGAACCACCCTTGAGGACCTTCATGGACCTGGATGTCCAGATAGGTCGAATCGGTACATCCGCTTTCTGACGTAACCGCCAGGGTCACCCGGTAAATGCCCGCCTGTGCGTATACATGCGTCGGGTTCATCTCCAGGGAGGTATTATTGGGGGATGAGGGATCCCCAAAATTCCACTGCCAGCCGGTTATGGCCTCTCCCGTAATCACATAGGATAAGTCTTCGAACTGCGTAGCATGACCTATACAGGATGCCGTATAGTTAAATACCGCGATGGGCCTGGGAGTGATTTCCACTTCATGGCTTACCGTTGCCTCACATCCGCTCACATCCGTGATCGTTAAGGTTACCTCATAGATGCCGTAGTTCATATAACTATGCGTTGGCTCCATCAGGTTCGAATGAGGCGTGCCATCACCGAAATCCCAATCGTATAGCGCCACATTCGCCGGGTTGGTCACCGTCTGATCAATCGTAAACTGTGTTATATCGCGCATACAGGTGCCATCCCATAGAAACTCTGCCGGTTCCCCTTCCACAGCCTCAACCGTGCGGGTGATAGTATCCTGGCATCCGTTGATATTCGTTATCTGTAGCAGTACCACGTAGGTTCCCGGAGCAGAGAACTGATGTTCGGGGTTCTGCAGGATAGAAGTATTGTTTATGCCGCTTGCTGGATCTCCGAAATCCCAGTACCATGCAGTGATCTGACCACCTCCGTTGGGTACCGATAAATCTGAGAATTCAAATAAATCACTTGCACAAGCTCCATCCCAATCGTAATAAGCCATTGGAGCCGGGTCTATCGTAACCCACTGCGTCATTGATGCCTGGCAGCTGTCGGAGGTGGTCACCGTTAAGGTGGCTCCGTAAGTACCTAGCAGAGCATAGCTGTGATATACATCCGCATTGGCAGGATAATATATCGTGGTATCCTCACCGTCTCCAAAGTCCCAGTACCACCTTACTATGTATCCTGATGCCGTGGAAGAATTATCATCAAAGAATACCGGATTGTTTTCACAATTGGGTGCAGTAACGGTATAGATGGCATCAGGAGCCTCAAGTACTGTAATGTCATTCGAATGGGCATTGGTGCATCCGTAAATATCCGTTACCGTTAGAGTTACCGTATAGGTGCCCGGTACCGTGTACAAGTGCTGTACATAGGGATTGTAAGCCTGACCACCATCGCCGAAATCCCAGTGCCATGAGGCAATGATCTGGGTGTTCATCACCGTTGAATCCGGCCAGAACGATATCAGTGTATCCTCGCAGGTGATGTCATATCCGAAATCAACTGCCGGAGTTTCGCTGATATAAACCGGCTTAATGATTGTATCCGAACAATTGTCGTTGGTCACAATGATCAACATCACATTATAGGTGCTGTCACCGTGAGTAAACAAATGCATAGGATTTTGCTCATAGGAGCTGTTATTAATTCCCGATCCCGGATCATCAAAATCCCAGTACCAGTAAATAATGCTGCCCGGAAGGTTCGGATAAGAGGCATCGCTGAACTGTACCAGCTCGTCTTCGCAATTGCTGTCCCACTGGAAATTCGCTATCGGTCCCTCATTTACCGTTACCTCGCGTGTGAAACTATGCTGACAACTATCGGAATTGGTCACCGTTAAGGTTACCCCATAGGTTCCTGGCTGGGTAAAGTGATGCCATAGGTTCGGATTGTTCGGGAAATAGATCGTCTCGGTGGGTGAACCATCGTCAAAATCCCAGGTCCAGCTTACAATGTATCCGTATGTTGTCGAGGAGTAATCCTGGAAATATACGCTATCGTAAAGGCATATGGGACCTGAATGATCGAAATTGGCCAGCGGTAGCGGGTGCACTATAACCTGGTGGGTCACGCTGTTCTCACATCCGTTGGTATCGCTAATGGTCAAGGTTACATTAAACGTACCTACCGTGTTATACACATGCGTTGGGTTGGGGATGTTGGTAAAACCACCATCGCCGAAATCCCAAAGGTAGCTCGTGGTCATTGCCCAGTTAACTATGGTTGAATCCATATAGAAGTATGTCGGTTCGCCAAGGCAAGCAGGTCCGGAGGTAAACTCAACCGGTGGTGCCGGGTGGACAATGACATCCTGGTACATCGTATCCTGGCAACCGCTCTGGTTGGTTACGATCTCCATTACCGTGTAAGTACCCGGGGAACTGAAAATATGAGTCGGATGCTGCAGCGTTGAAGTATTGAAAGGTGAGGCTGCATCACCAAAATCCCAGTACCACTCCTGTATAGGATTGCCTCCGTTAGGGATGCTATGATCCGTAAATACAACTTCTTCATCTTCACAGTTCGCTGTGTATGTGAATAGAGCCTGCGGACTGGGTATCACCATCAGTACCTTGGAGATCACATCATAGCAACCGCCTGAGGTGATCACACGCAGGGTTACCGTATAGGCTCCTGGTGCACCGTAAGCATGCTGGGTATCCGGTGAAGATGGATAGTATATTGTATCGGCCGGAGTGCCGTCACCGTAGTTCCATATCCAGGTAGTGATATATCCTCCCGGGGTGATCGAAAGATCATGGAAATCAATCTGTGCATTTGCACACTGGTTATTGATGAAAGAGAAGTTCGCATACGGGCCTTCGGTCACCAGAATCGGTTTGATCACCGTATGATCGCATCCGTAAAGATCGGTCACCGTCAAGGTTACATTGTAGCTGCCCGGGGTATTGTAATAGTGTTGTGGATTCTGTAATCCTGAGTAATTGGCAGCTCCCGAAGAAGGATCCCCAAAGTTCCAGCTCCAGTTGATGATCGTACCCGAGGGTAAACTCAGATCGGTAAACTGCGTCGGAAAGTTCACACAGGCCGTATCGGCCGAAAAATCGGCCAATGGCAATGGCCTTACCGTGATATCCTGCTGGATGGTATCTTCACAGCCTTCCAGATTGCCTACGATAAGTGTTACGGTATAGGTACCTGCGTATGGATAGACATGCTGGGGATGCTGTACATTGGAGGCATAATGCCCGTCACCGAAATCCCACCACCAGTATATGATCGTGCTGCCCGGTGCCATCGACAAATCGGTGAACTGGGTGGCACTGCCCTGGCAGGCTATGTCGGCCGAAAAGTCTGCAATCGGACTATCGGTGATGGTAACCGTCTTGCTCATCGAATGGGAACATCCATAGGTAGCCCATACCGTAAGGTTCACCTGATATGTGCCCGAAGAAGCATACGTATGGGAGGGATTGGGATCGGTCGATGTGTTACCGTCGCCAAAGTCCCATAACCAGTTATTAATGATGCCATTATTGGGAACAGTTGATTCATCCGTGAAATACGTGGGTGCTCCTTCACATACACCCGTCCAGCTGAAATCAGACGAGGGACGGTACTGAACGTATACCTGTTTCATCACCTGAGACTGGCAGCCATTGGGTGAGCCTACCGTAAGGGTCACATAATAGTACCCGGCAGAAGCATACGTATGCTGAGGATGCTGAACGGTCGATGTTAACCCGTCGCCAAAATCCCACAACCAGCTCGTTACCGCACTGCCCGTGCAATACGACAAATCAGTAAACTGGGTGGCTTCACCGTAACAGGCCGTGTCGGCTGAAAAATCAGCCACCGGCTGGTACAGCTCTAAGCTTTGAACTATGGTATCCTTACAGCCGTGGGAATCGGTTACGATCAACTGCACAAGGTATGTTCCGGAACTCGCGTAAACATGGTCGGGGTTTTGCACAGTCGAATAG
>JAHJRE010000064.1 GCA_018831055.1 Bacteroidota bacterium | reverse complement strand
AATATCCAAATATAGAAGAGTTAAAGGAATTGTTTGGCATATCTGAAACCACATTTCAACCAACCGCAAATTATATTGATATGCTTTCGGGATTATCCGGTTCCATTTGTGAGGACCTGGTATTCACGAATTCAAGCCAGTCTCCAGTATGGTATATTGAAATAATGACGCCCAATGATCACAGCATTGCTGCTTTCGAAGAAGATGATTATGGAAGCGTTGCCATCCAGGGCGAAGGGGAATATGGTCAGAAAACTTTCTGCTTTTCTTATGCCCTGGCACATTTGGAAGACGGTAGCCAGGGAACAAGAGAAGAACTGCTCTCCCGGATTGTGGATTGGTTCCTGCTGGGAGTTGGCATCGATGAAAAAATCGCAGAGGAAATGCCTGTTGAGATCAGGATATTTCCCTCTCCGTTCTCAGAAAATACCAACATTCACTTCTCTTTGGAACAGGATAGTTACATCAAACTGGAAATCATTGATCTTACCGGTCATCAGTTAGGGCTTCTTTGCAATAGGGATTTACCTTCAGGCGATTATTCATTCTCATTTTCAGGACAAAACCTTGCAAGTGGGGTTTACCTGTGCTGTTTGTATAGCAGAAATCAGGTGATTGTTAAGAAATTGATTGTGCAGTGAGATTAGGGCAAAAATATTGAAAATTAAAAGAGATTGCATCATGAAAAACTTTACCTTAATAATTTCAGCTTGGCTGATTTGCTGCCACATGCAGCTATCAGCCCAGCCCTGCCTGCCCGAAGGCATTACTTTCACAACCCAGGAACAAATTGACAATTTTCAGATCAGCTATCCGGGTTGTACAGAGATTGAGGGGGATGTGGAGATACAGGGCAATGATATAACCAATTTGCACGGATTAAATGTTGTGACATCTATCGGGGGATTGCTTACAATCCGAGATAATATTGCGCTGAACAGTTTATCGGGCATAGAAAACCTGGTTGCAATTGCAGGGGATTTAAATATTATTGGGAATCCATTATTGTCAAACTTAGTTGGTTTGAATAATCTAAATTCGGTTGACGGTACAATCAGTGTTATATTCAACGATTCCCTGACAAGTTTGACTGGCCTGGAGAACCTAACTTCAATACCAGGGAATATTGATATCGGTGGCTACTGGATTGGTAGCAATCCGCTATTGTCAAGCTTAACCGGATTGAATAATCTGGATTCAATCGGGGGAAGTCTCTCCATTGGTCATAGTCCAGTTTTGACAAGTTTAGCAGGATTAGACAATCTGAAATATATCGGCGGAGACCTTCAATTTCGTACAAACAATTCCCTGGAAAGCATAGAAAATTTGAGAAACCTGGAGTACATCGGGGGTTCACTCATTTTTGATCAATGCTACGCTCTTACCAACCTTGAAGGATTGGAAAATCTTACATCTGTTATTGGTGACCTTGATATGAGATTCAACTGGGTTCTGGAAAATCTGACAGGTTTGGAAAATCTAATTTCTATTGAAGGCAGACTCCTGAGTATCCATAATTTTGAACTGGCAAATTTCTCAGAACTGTCTAATCTGAATTCTTTAGGGGGCCTTCTTCTATATTCCAACAACTCTTTAACTAGTTTAACAGGCCTTGAAAACCTGGCAAATATAACGGGTAGCATTGAAATTGGCGGACTTAATGGTGGAGGAAATCCTATACTTACCAACCTGGTGGGATTAAACAATCTGACTTCCATAGGAGGAAATCTGGAACTTTATGGGAATGCTGCCCTGTCCAGCTTAACAGGGCTTGAAAACCTGGATCACATATCTGGTTCACTTCACATTGGATCAGGGACGTATGGAAACTTCGGGAATCCATCCCTTTCCAATTTAGCAGGTTTAGAAAATCTGAATTACGTCGGTGGTACTGTATGGATTGATTCAAATGATTCCTTGTTGTATCTGACCGGATTGGATAATTTAGATACAATCGGGGGATATTTCAATGTTTCAGATAATCCATCCTTAACCAGTTTAACAGGATTGGAGAACCTAGCTTCAATCGGGGGAAAAATTACAATTTTTAATAATAATTCGCTGACCAACTTCCTGGGACTGGAAAATTTGAATACCATCGGAGGAACCCTTTGGATATATTACAACTCTTCCCTGCTCAGTTTGGAGGGATTGCACAATATATCTGCAGGAACCATTAGTTCCCTGAATATTTATCATAATGATACTTTATCAACCTGCGATGTGCAGAGCATCTGCGATTACCTGGCAGCACCAAACGGAACGGTTTCTATTCAGTGCAACGCCCCCGGCTGCAACAGCCTGCAAGAGGTGGAAGAAGCCTGCGGGATAGTGGGAACAGATGAGTTGCAGGTTCCGGGGTCCGGGTTCCGGGTTGAAGCGTATCCGAATCCGTGTTACACCACTGCGTGGCTGCGATTTACGATGTATGATCAGCGATTTGTGATTTGTGATTTATGGGGGATTGATGGAAGGAAGATTTGCCGGTTGCTGAATGAAGAAATGGAAGAAGGAGGACATGCCGTGGAGATTGATATGGGAAGCCTGCCGGCAGGCATCTATTTTGTGAGGATTCAGGCGGAAGAGATGCTTGTAATCAGGAAGCTGGTTAAGATTTAAGATGAACGATTAGTGATTTTTGATTTCGATGTATTTATGATTTGATGATTTATGATTTACGATTTACCGCATCAACAAATAACAAGATAACCAGATAACCGAATAATCATGACAAAATTCGCGAAAATCCGCCCAATCCGCGTCATCCGCGTTCTATCACACCCTAACCCCACTCCCACACTCAACCAGTAATTAAAAACCAGTAATACCGTGAAAAAACAAATTCTAACATTAATCCTTGCATTGGGCAGCATCACCCTCTCTGCCCAACCTGTATGTTCATGCCTGCCCGAAGGTATTTATTTCGACCACCAGGATGAAATTGACAACTTCCAGGTTAATTACCCCGGATGCACAGCGATAACAAGTAATGTCACGATCATTTCATATGGAAGTATAAATAATCTGAACGGATTAAGTGTCCTGACGTCAATCGGGGGAAAATTACAATTTTATAATAATAGTTCTCTGACTAACTTCCAGGGACTGGATAACCTGGTTTCGGTAGGGGGGAAATTGGAAATTCACAATAATAGCCACCTGGTAAATTTTAGCGGCTTAGGCAATCTGGTTTCCATTGGGGGAAACTTAGTAATTCACGATAATTCTCTCCTGGCTAATTTTAACGGCTTAGACAATCTGGTTTCTATCGATGGAGATATTGACATATACAACAATAATGCTCTTGTAAATTTTACCGGACTTGAAAACCTGAGTTCTATTGGTGGTGATGTCGATATTGGAAAATATATGGAAGGCAACCCCGCACTCGAAAATTTGACCGGGCTTAATGGGCTTGAATCTATAGGGGGATATCTTTTGATTCAATATAATAACAACTTACAGGATTTGTCAGGATTGAACAACCTGGTTAGCATTGGGGACTTTCTGGAGATTCATGGTCGATCTTTGGAGAATTTAATCGGCCTTAACAATTTAGATTCCATCTGTACAAAACTGACTCTTAATTCGAACCTTGCTTTGACAAACCTGGAAGGTTTAACAAGTCTTTCCTATGTCGGAGAAGGAATTACGATTATCCATAATCATGCCCTGACCAGTTTAACCGGGTTAAATAACCTGACATCATTAGATGGTGATCTACACTTATCAAATAACGATGCTCTCACCAGCATGGCCGGACTGGAGAATTTAACCTCAATAGGAGGAGATCTGAAAATAACTCTTGAATCACTGTCAAACCTGACAGGACTTGAAAACCTTAAATCGGTTTCGGGGTCACTGAAAATCGGCGAGTATTCATTGTACACGGAAAATCCTGCCCTGGCCAGTCTGACCGGACTTGAAGGCTTAAATTATATCGGGGGGGATCTTATTATTGTTGGTAATACAATTCTTACAAGCCTGACAGGATTAGACAACCTCTCTGTAATCGACGGAAGTCTAAAAATCGGATACTATGGTATATACTGGTACTGGGCTGCTCTTGGCAACCAAAACCTTTTAAACCTGGAGGGTTTAAATAGCCTTAGTACAATTGGAGGAAACCTGGAGATCTATGCCAACGATAACCTGTCCAGTCTTAACGGTTTGGAAAACCTCGTATCTCTCGGGGGAAGCCTGATAATTGGACCTTACTGGGATCATTACTATATCGGGGGCAACGGCTCATTAGTCGATATAACAGCCCTGGAAAATCTCTCAGGTATCGGCCTTGATTTGTACATTGGAAATAATGACCGCCTTACAGGCCTGGAAGGCCTGGAGAACCTCGACTCCATCGGAGGATATTTGAGAATATATCACAATGATTCCCTGGCTGATTTAACCGGGCTTGAAAACATTGACCCCGGCTCGATTGACAGTCTGTCTATTACTTACAACAACTCATTAACTAACTGCGATGCACAAAGTATATGCGGTTTCTTATCAAATCCAAACGGTCCGGTCACCATTCGTCACAATGCCAGCGGATGCAATAATCCACCTGAAGTGGCAAATGCCTGTGGTTTTACGATGCCCTGTCTTCCATACGGATACTATTACTTTTTTACCCAGGCTGACATTGACAGTTTTCCGGCATATTATCCCGGATGTTATGAATTGGAAGGGGATGTTTTGATAAGTGGCATTGATATAATGAATCTGGAAGGACTCAGTGAAGTGACAGCCGTAGGGGGGGACCTTGTGATCAGTTATAACAACACCCTTGCCAATCTGTCCGGGCTTGACGCCCTGTCAAATATCGGGGAAAATTTAATTATTGAAAACAACGAACAACTTACCGGTATTACCGGACTTGAAAACCTGGCATCCATAGGAGGCAGTCTTCATATTAATGAAAACCCTTTACTGTACGGTATAACGGCATTTATCAATTTAAGCTCCCTTGGAGGATCAATAAGTATTAGTACCAATTCCTCACTGATTAGTTTAACGGGCCTGGACAATATTACTTTTATTAATGGAAGCCTTTACATTGGTTACAATGCCTCTTTAACCTGCCTGGCAGGTTTAGGGAATGTCACTTCTATTGGCCAGGGAGCTAAAATATCGCATAATTTTGCCCTTACAAACCTGGCAGCATTAGACAACCTTGTTTCAATTGCAGGAGACTTTGAGATCAATAATAATATGGCAATTACCAGTCTGGCGGGGCTGGAAAACCTGTATTCTATAGGTGGAGGCCTCAGAATAAGTACCAACTCTTCACTGGAAACCCTGGTAAACCTGCAAAACCTCACATCAATAGGAGGAGATCTCTGGATTGACTATAACGGCAACCTTACCAGCCTGGAAGGACTGGAAAATATCGATGCAGGTACAATCAGCAGGTTGATTATCATACATAACTCCTCTCTCTCATTCTGTGCTGTAAAAAGTATATGCGATTACCTGGTGGCCTCTCCAAACGGTAGTACCATCCATGATGACAATTCAGAGGGATGTAATAGCGCGGAAGAGATTTTAGAGCAGTGTGAATTTGTCGACATAAACGAGTTCAGGGCTCAAAGTTCTGAGTTCAAGGTTGAGTGCTATCCGAATCCATGTTACGCCAATGCGTGGCTGCGATTTACGATGTATGATCAGCGATTTGTGATTTGTGATTTATGGGGGATTGATGGAA
Organism: Bacteroidota bacterium; assembly: GCA_018831055.1. Taxonomy (NCBI): domain Bacteria; kingdom Pseudomonadati; phylum Bacteroidota; species Bacteroidota bacterium. Next base: position 17,900 of record JAHJRE010000064.1, on the reverse strand, counting down.
GGAAGATTTTCCGGTTGATGAATGAAGAAATGGAAGTAGGAGAACATGCTGTGGAGATTGATATGGGAAGCCTGCCGGCAGGTATCTATTTTGTGAGGATTCAGGCGGGAGAGATGCTTGTGATGAAGAAAGTGGTGAAGATCCGTGATTAACGGATTAATCCCATACGATTGTACAGTCGAATGGGATTAATCCTTGACCAAATACTCCAATCATTTGAACAAATAACACAAGGGAAAATTCAGGTCTCATCGGAAATTTATATCTGGTTAGAAAACTTGCAGGCGACAGTCAGATTGTTTTCATACCCCTACCCATCGCCTGCACAACAAAGCGATCATCATGAACAACATAACACTTTTAATTTTAACATTGCTGTTTACCCAAATAAAAGCCATTTCCCAACCCTGCCTGCCCGAAGGCATCACCTTTAACACCCAGGCCCAGATCGACAATTTCCAAACCAACCACCCCAATTGCACAGAAATAGAAGGGAATGTCGAAATTAATGGGAATGATATCACCAATTTAAACGGTCTGAATGTTTTAACATCCATCGGAGGAGACATTGAGATATCGGGTAATTATATCCTGACAAATTTGATGGGACTTGAAAACCTGACTTCTATTGGGGGGAGTTTTACAATTGGGGTGCGAGGCTATTCTTCTCAAGGTAATCCAGCCCTATCCAGTTTAATAGGATTGGATAATTTGACGAGCATCGGAGGAAATCTTATAATTGAGGGTACATCAGTCCTGACAAGTCTGACCGGACTTGAAAACCTGACTTCTGTTCAGGGAGATTTAATAATTGGATATTATCATTCATACATGAGTTTGTATTGTACTGGTAACTCGTCTTTGCTCAGCTTAACAGGTTTGGAGAATCTGGTTTACATAGGGGGAAGCCTTGAGATTTATTGTAATGATGCTTTGACAAGTTTAACAGGATTGGAAAGCCTGGTTTCTATTGAAGGTGACCTGAAAATTGGATTTTATGCTTGGTATTTTTATGGAGGAGCATTCCATGCTGGCAATCCATCCCTGACTAGTCTATCAGGTTTGGAAGGTATAACTTCTATTGGGGGTGACCTTAATATCATGGACAACAATGCCCTTCCCGATTTATCAGGACTTGATAACCTGTCTTCAATTGGTGGAGGGCTAACAATCGGAACTGGGTTTATTGAAGGTGGTGGAGGCAATCAAACCCTGTCCAGTTTAATGGGGCTTTCTAATTTGACTACTATTGGGGGTGGTCTTGGAATAGTGGGCAATCCAGTATTGACTAGTTTATCAGGCCTGGATAATGTTAATGCCGAATCAATTAGTGGTTTATTCATTGCCAACAATGTTACTTTGTCAACCTGTGAAGTGGAAAGTGTTTGTGAATATTTAGCTAATCCAGGTGGGGAAATTGAAATTCATGATAATGCCCCTGGATGCAATAGTATGATAGAGGTGCAGACAGCATGTGATTCAATAACTTCAGTTGAGGAATTAAATTTTAAAGAAAAATTTACAATTTCCCCGAATCCACTTGAATCAGGTAGCATAATAGAATACACATTACATCAAAATTCACCTGTTACTTTAAAAATCCTCGACTTAAGCGGGCGATCTTTCAGAACTCTTGTAAATGAATACCAGCCGAAAGGAGAACAAAGAATAGAATGCAATACAACCGCATTGCCCGCAGGAATTTATTTCTGTACATTAAAAACCAATGAAAGAATTCAAACGAGAAAAATTATAAAACTTTAAACACCCCGCCTCATCCATCCCTCCCCCTGTCACACTTATCTTTTAGAAGAGTGAGGAAGGGAGAAAGGGAGGGGGCAAAAACTGAAGTCTTATGAAAACAAAAAATCTATTTACCGGTATCTGTTTCATTTTCAGTATTAGTCTCTTTGCCGGAAATGTAACACTTCAACAAGCCAAAAAAGTGGCTCTGAATTTCTATTATGAGAAATACAACCGGTTCGAAGGGGTGGTTGTGTATGATCAGTTAAGCATACGGCCTATCCATGTGCAATCTGATGGAATTCAAAACTTTTATTATGTTCTTCAGGTAAATAATGCCGGCTTTATTATTGTTCCTGCCGATGACTGCCTGGCTCCTGTTTTGGGATATTCCTTTAAGCACAATTTTGTTGCCGAAAACCAGCCCCCCAATGTAAGATGGTGGTTTCAACAATATGAAGAGCAGGTAAGGTATGCCAGGGAAAAACAAATGAGTCCTGAGAAGAGGATTATTGACAAATGGACACATTACCTGAATGAAAATTTTGGCTCCATGAAGATTACTGCCGGCGGCAAAGAAGTTGAGCCCTTGCTGACCACTGAGTGGGATCAGGGCTTTCCTGAAAATTATTATTGCCCTGAAGATCCCGCCGGTCCGGGTGGCCATGCTTTAACAGGTTGTGTGGCGACTGCTGTAAGTCAAATAGCATACTACTGGAGATGGCCCGATCATGGCCGGGGATACACTTCCTATCTCCCAAAAACCTACCCTGAGTATGGGGTGCAATCTGCTGATTTCGAAAATACATGGTACCGCTATAACGAAATGGTTGATAAACTGCCAGTTGTAAATACAGCCGTCGCAGAATATATGTATCATGTTGCAGTAAATTTTCACATGGATTTCTCACCGTACGGTTCAGCCCCCGATTCGAGTATGCTAATCCCTGAATATGATTCAACCGCATACCACTTTAAATTCCTTCCATATATCTGGCTTTATCGTGACAGCATGCCTGATGAACAATGGAAAGCCTTACTGGTAGAAATGATAGATGATGCATGTCCAATTTATTATGGTGGTAATTACGAATACTCGCCCGGGCATGCATTTGTGTGCGATGGTTACCTGGATGAGGAATTATTTCATTTTAATTTTGGCTGGGGCGGTATAAGTAACGGCTATTATACCATCGACAACATCCAGGGTTTCAATTACCATCAAGATATCAGATCTACACTTTGTCCCGATACCTTGCAATTTAATTATCCGCTATATGAAACAGGAGCCGATACATTGGGCGCTCTTGAGGGAAGCATTTCTGATGGAAGCGGGCCAATCCATAACTACCTCAACAACACCCAGGTTTCGTGGTTAATTGATCCGCAGAATGAACAAGATTCTGTTACCAATATTGAAATTATAGTGAAACGATTGGATTTGTTCAACGATGGTGACAGGCTTTATATTTACGATGGAGAAGACAACTCTGCTCCCCTTTTGGCCGAATTAAGCGGCAATACAATTCCGAATGATATTGAATCTACAGGAAATAAAGTTTTTGTTGAATTTATAACCGATGGATCGAACACAGCACCCGGATTTTACCTGAATTATAAAACCACCCGACCGGTATGGTGCAGCGGGATGACACAATTAACAGGACAGGCTGCCACATTTGATGATGGCAGTGGTTCATTTTTCTATCACAACTCAAAGACTTGTACCTGGATGATTGATCCTGGAGTAACAGATCCGCTTACACTGCATTTTAATTATTTTGATACAGAGGAAATAAATGATGTAGTAAAAATTTATGACGGCGTTTCGGCGGAACTGATTGCTGAGATCAGCGGGTACTATGAAGATCCCCCTGGACCGGTTACTTCTCCAAGTGGAAAAATGAAACTGGCGTTCTTAACTAACAATAGCATTCGTGCCCAGGGATGGGAGGCCTGGTATGATATTAATACAGGAATACCAGAAAATGCCTTTGATTTTGATTTTATGATTATTCCCAATCCGGTTACTTCTAATATTAAAGTAAGTTTCAATCTGCAATCTGAGGAACAAGTTTCCATCCAGATTTTTGATATCGTAGGACAGAAATTGGAATTTATGGTAAATGAAACGTTAGCCCCCGGTTTTCATTCCATTAATGGTAATCTGGATTACCTGACCGAAGGACTTTATTTCTGCCGGTTGCAAGTTGGGGAAAAAGTTGTGACTAAGAAATTTATTAAACTGTAAATAGCAGCCCCTCATACTCTCCCCCATCACTTCAATAAACTCAATGTGACCGGGGGAGTGTGCAGAGAGGGAAGAAAGAGGTCATCATGAAAACACTTACTGTACTTATTCTTTGTTTAATAATCCCTTTTGTTTTAACCGCTCAGTGGTATCTACAAGCCAGCGGGACAACTGAAAACCTTGCAAGTATTTATTTCGCTGATACCCTGAACGGTTGGGTAACGGGTAGCAACGGAGCCATCCTGCATACTGATGATGCAGGGGAAAACTGGGAAGAGCAAACAATTAACACGGACTATTATCTGAATGATGTTTTTTTTACCGATCCAAATCACGGATGGGTTGTTGGCAGTCAGTATGATGGGTATGGTCAAGGAAGTTTATTTCGTACTTTAAATGGTGGAAACAATTGGAAAGATATGAATTTTGAAGATTTTCCATCAAATGGAGTTTTCTTTACTGATACACTCTGTGGATGGGCAGTAGGATACGGAATAAAGCACACTGCAGATGGAGGCGAAACCTGGGAAAGTCAAAATGTGCCATCTGGTTTCGGGATTGCACGATGTGTCTGGTTTACCGATTCACTGAATGGATGGGTATCAGGAGGCCATAGTAATGGTAGCACCGGTTATATTTATGGTTACATAATACACACCAGTGATGGCGGAAACACCTGGGAGTATCAATTCTATTATGCGGACCGCCACGGTTATGAGTTATGCGATATTTATTTCACAGACTCGCTGAATGGCTGGTGCGTCGGAGGACTGTGGAATGATATAATACTAAAAACAACAAATGGTGGAAATAGCTGGGATACATCATACTATAGCACAGGTAATAATGGATTATATTCTGTTTATTTCATTGATTCGTTCAATGGCTGGGCTGTTGGTGAAAATGGTTCAATAATTTCTACAACAGACGGCGGAAATACGTGGGAATCCGATACGAGCAACACGAGCTATCATTTGAAGAGTGTTTATTTTACTGAAAATGGCCATGGTTGGGTTGTTGGAGATGAAGGTACAATTCTACACGCAGACTATAGCCAGATTGTAGGTCTGGATGAGTTTGGAGATCATAGTTTTAACCTTGGTATTTTATGTTATCCGAATCCATGCTCAGGAACTGCGTTCCTGAGATTTACGGTTAACGATTACCGGTTAACGATTTGTGATTTGTATTCGATTTCGGGATTGTGGATCAGGCGATTGGTGAATGAGGTGATGCCGGCTGGCGTGCATGAGATGGAGTTAGACGTGAGTTCGTTGCCGGACGGAATATACATACTCAGGCTTCAGGCAGATTCCGAGGTTGTAACCAGGAAGCTGGTGAAGATTAACCATTAACAGATTAACGATTTGTTTGGGATTGTTGATTTGGGATTTTTGATATATTGATAGGCTTGGATTGTTTGAATTATATTTTTCAAAATCTAATATCAAATATTCTAAATCAGTAACAAATCAGATAATGTTAAACATTATTCATTTTTTCCCTTCCCGCTTCCGGTTTACAATATAGTCCGGCAAAACCGGCATCCTGTATACAATTTTTTCCTATAATTGTATCCATATTTGATCCCATAATACCTTTTCATTTATGACAAAATTCGACTTTTCCAAGAGAGACAGTTTCGGTTCAAAGATCGGAGTAATCGCAGCAGCGGCCGGATCGGCCATTGGTTTGGGCAATATCTGGCGTTTCCCTTATATTACCGGTGAAAACGGGGGCGCTGCTTTTTTAATGGTTTACCTCGGTTTGATCATATTTATTGGAATCCCGTTAATGCTTTCAGAATTTGTCATTGGTCGGCGGGCTCAGAGAAACCCATACGGTGCCTTCCAGATACTGAAAAAAGGCCAGCCATGGTACCTTGTGGGTTTGATGGGGATAGCCGGGGCATTTTTAATCCTGGCTTTTTACAGCACCATTGCAGGATGGACTCTTGAATATCTGTACAGGTCCATCACCAATGGATTCAGCGGGAAAAGTCCTGCAGAGCTAAGCACGATGTTCAGTGACTTCCAGGCTGGCGGGCTTTGGCCGGTAATGTGGCAGGTAATTTTTATGTTTCTCACGGCATGGATCATCTATCGCGGTGTCAGGAATGGAATAGAAAAATATGCAAAGATATTGATGCCCTTGCTTTTGCTGATCATCATCGCCATCTGTATTCGGTCGGTCACCCTGGAGGGCGCAGGGGACGGCTTGCGCTTCCTGTTCAAACCCGATTTTTCGAAAATAACTTCTTCAGCCATCCTGGAAGCATTGGGACAGGCATTTTTCTCCCTGAGCATCGGCATGGGTACCCTAATCACCTATGGATCATACATCAGCAAAAAAGACAATCTTTCAAACACAGCTATTTCTGTTACTGCAGCAGACACCTTGATCTCCATACTGGCGGGGATCGCCATTTTCCCGGCCGTATTTGCCTTTAACATCAACCCCGCCGAAGGACCTGCCCTGGTTTTCATCACCTTACCCGGGATCTTCGAACAAATGGCAGGAGGATACGTGTGGTCACTATTATTCTTTCTGCTGCTGATCATCGCGGCACTCACATCAACGATCTCTATGCTTGAGGTAGTCGTGGCATTCCTGTCGGAAGAGCTAAACCTTAGCCGGAAACAATCTACCATAATCGCGGCATTGCTCATCACAATCCTTGGCGTTTTCTGTACCCTGTCACAAGGGCCGCTTGACAGCCCTTTCCTTTTCGGCACAAACCTTTTTGGGGTTATGGAATATGCCTCCATCAATCTTCTACTACCCATCGGCGGGTTTTTTATCGTGATCTTCGTCGGGTGGTTCCTTGGCAAAAAGAATGTCAGAGACGAAATTTCCAACCACGGAACACTGAAAGCACAGGTCTTCGGATTGTTTATGATCCTCGTCCGCATCCTCGCCCCTATCGCCATTGCCATGGTGTTTTTATACCAACTTGGAATTTTGGGGTAAGAAAAAAGGGGACATTTCAGGAATTCCGGAACTAATAATCAGGAAAACAAGCTGCAAGGGGAAGGATACAAGTTTCAGGTTTCAGGTTACAGGTTACAGGCTACAAGTTACAGGCTAAAGGGTACAGGGCACTGCAACCTGCAACCTGCAACCTGAAGCCTGAAGCCTGCACCCTGACGCTTGCCGCTTGCAGCCTTATTCTTATCGCCTGAATCCTAATACATTTCACCATGTCGAGCATTATTAAGGACTATTTCACGTTTTCCCGGCGGGAGCAACGCGGGATTTTAGTTTTAGTAGTTATAACAGCCGGGATAATTACATATAACCTGTTGATTCCCGTTTTTGCACCTGTGAAAGACTTTGATATTTCCGGTTTTGAGCAGGATGTTGCAAGGTTCATCCTGGTGCAGGATTCCCTGGACAGCCTGAAAAGTATAAAATTTCAGAGTAAGAGGGTTTATCCTGAAAAACAGGGTAATAAAACCTATGAAAAAGTATGCATTGAAATCAATGCGGCCGACAGTGCAGGATTGACAAAGATCCGTGGCATCGGGGGCGTATTTGCAAAACGGATTATACGATACAGGGAAATGCTGGGTGGATTTTACAACAAAAGACAGCTCATGGAAGTGTACGGTATTGACAGCACAAATTTCCCGGGTATCGCCGAACAGATAAGACTTGATACATCCATGATCAGGAAAATAAATATAAATACAGTCGTTTTTAAAGAATTGCTTAAACACCCATATCTTGATTATGAAGATGTTAAAGCTATATTCAGATTAAAAGACAGGTTGGGGGGGCATATCTCCAGAGTGGATCTATTGAATACCTCCAAACCTGATAAAGATATAATCAACAAAATCATGCCGTACTTAAATTTTGAAACACAATAACTATTATGATGAAAAATAGAACCACAATAATATTACCTGCAGTCTTGAAAATATTACTTTAACACCCACCAATTTCATATCAATCCCCATAATTATTGATCCCCCGGTTTCCCGCCAAGGCGGGACAGGTCGTTCAATCCCGACAAGTCGGGACGTTCAGGCTTTGTGCTGCGCACAGCCAGAACGCTTAATTGTTAGGTGCTGGGCTTGTTTATTTACTGCCTAATTCTTCTCTCATTAATTTAATAATCTCCTTATTTAGTTCGCCAAGCAACAACCATCTCTTATCATGCCCCAATGTTTCAAGGTGTCTTATCATATTATTCGATTCATTTGGTGAAATAAGACTCAGCGTTTTTTGCATTTCGTTATTAAAATCAGTAGTCAATTTGTCTTTCTTTTGAATTCTTCGATTTATTATTAATTGTATGCTTTGAAAGACAAGATCGAAAAATCGTCATTGCCTATAATTACCGCAATTAGAATTGCTGAAATTTCCTTCAGTGCCTGGAATGATTTTTGTTTAATAAGGTCAAATGCGAATATTATTTAGAACATAACCAAAACATTTTAATTTTTCTTAATACTTTCTGGAAGATTTGTGACATTTTGAATTACAAATTCTATGAAACTGAGATTATTTTATAGCAATTTTCTATTTTTCAGCAAGGAAAAGAAATCATCTTTATATTTTGGGCCAATTGGAATTATTTCGTCTCCAATCTGTACGTGATTTCTTTCGATACTGGTTATTTTATTTATTGCAACAACATAAGTATTATGAATTCTAACAAAATTATATGAAGGTAAATATTCAAGAATGTCATTGAAACTTTTTAATGTAAGAATGCTCTTTTTAGTAGTACGTATCGAAAGGTATTCTCTTTCCCCTTTTATATAAAGAATATTGTTAAAATCAACACGTTCAACAACAAAACCGGTTTTTACAAAAAAATAGTTCCGGTCATCTTTTAAATCCAATTTATTAGCTTCCTTATCTGATTTTTGTTCCATGAGAAAGGATTTATATACTTTTTCGGTACCCTCAATGAACCGTTCAAACGAAATGGGCTTTAACAAGTAATCAGATACTTCAAGATCAAAGGCTTCTAAAGCATAATCGTCATAAGCGGTTGTTAATATTACTTTTGGTTTTGATTTCAATACCTTTAAAAACTGAATTCCTGTCAGCTTTTTCATTTGAATATCAAGAAATATAAGGTCTATTGTGTTTTCTTTAAGGTAATTTAAGGCATCAATCGCATTATCAAAAGAATGCTTCCAATTTAGATAAGGTACATTTGAAATATATTCTTCAATCTGTAAAATTGAAGGGGGTTCATCATCTATTACTATACAGCTTATTTCTATCATAACAGGTTGATGCTTAAATGAACAATAAATTGCTTGTCTTTATTAGTTATCGTCAAATGGTATTTATCAGGATAAATTAATTGCAACCTTCTCATTACATTTTCCAGACCTATTCCTCCGGGATTTTGAACGTTATTCTGATTGCCAATTGCTGATACAACATTCTCAACTGTGAAATTAATCAATTTAGGGTTAGTAACGTCCAGTATAATTTTTATTCCGGGCAAAGGGGTCTTTATCTCACCATGCTTGAATGCATTTTCTACAAAAGGGATAAGTAGCATAGGTGGAATACTAATATCATCAGGATGACCTTTTACTATAAAACTTACGAAATCAGGATTGCCAAGCCTGAATGTCTCCAATGTAATATAATCATCAAGGTAATTTATTTCCTTGTCAAGGGGTATTTTCTCGTGATTAGTATTGCTTAAAATAAACCGCATGATACCTGAAAGCTTTATTATTGAATGTGCAGCCTTATCAGGATCTCTTTTAACAAAAGAATGTATTGTATTTAATGTATTAAATAGAAAATGCGGATTAATTTGAGATTTCAGCAATGATAGTTCGCTCTTAACATTTTGCTTTTCAAGTAATGTTTTTTGCTGCTGATTAATGTAACCATCCATGGCTAACCTGAAAAATCCTCCCAGGAAAAAGTAGAGCAAAATTGAGTAAATAGCGACTAAATAATAGGATGTGAAAAGCTGATAATTGTCGATTAAATGTAAAATAATTTCAAGATAGTTTAAGCTAAATGCAAAAATGAAACTATAAAAAATCAGATAAAAAAATGTGATTAAAAAAAATTTCCGATTAGATCTCTTAATAAAAAACCTTGGAATAATGAAGCTATAAACTATATAAAAATCGATAATTTCAAGGATCATTTTATAAGTATGCGTAATGATCCACTCATATAAGTAGGGACGGTCGTAAGTAATAAGTGAAGAAAAGTTCATTGATAAAACAATGAACCAAAAAAGTAAATGAATTGTAATTATTTGCTTCCTTTTCACTTAGATCATTTTAAAGCAAATTTATCATATAATTTTTAGAAATATCCATAAAATCAACAAATAGGCTCTTTCTCTCATCCTAATGGGACTTTTATCCAAAGAATAGAGTATTGAACAAATCCCTTTGAGTATTGATCCCTTTTCAACCTCTATTGATTTCTTTTGCAGAATACAATTACAATTTAAATCTTTGTCAATGAAATTGGAAAATGAATATTAATAACATTGAATCTCTATGAAAAAAAACGAAATGATTTCAGTAAAACTAATCTTAAAAAGGACCATGATCCTGATTTTTTGCATTGTAGGAATTAGCAGTTTAAGTTCACAAACAGTAAGTACGTTTGTAACAGGTTCAGGATTAAATGGCCCTGATGGATTTACCCTTGATACTAACGAAAACCTCTATGTTGCGAACTGGGGGAATGGTTCAGGTAATACTGTATTAAAGATTACACCCGATGCAACCGTCACAACTCACGTTTCCGGGCTTAGTGCCCCGGACGGATTAGCTTTTGATGCACAAGGCAACCTATTCATTTCAAATTATGGATCTGATATCATTAAAAAATTAGAGCCTGATGGAACCATAAGTGATTTTGCTTCTGGCTTTAATAATCCAAGTGACCTGGCTTTTGATACCTTTGGAAACTTATATGTATCGAATCACGGAAATGCAAATGGGAATGAGGTTTCAAAAATCACTCCGGATGGGACTGTAACTACATTTGCCACTGGTTTTAACGGACCGGTCGGACTAGTTTTCGATAATGAAGGATACCTGTATGTTTCAAATTACTCTTCAGGAATAATAAACAAAGTTTCGCCTGAAGGTGAGGTAACTGTATTTGCTTCCATTCCCAACTCACCAATATCACGAATACAATACCTGATATTTGATAAGGATGACAATCTATATGTACCAAGCTACGGACATCATAAGATTTACATCATCAATACTCAAGGAGAGGTCGATGTGTTTGCTGGAACCGGTATTCCTGGCAATACAAACGGTTCAGTTGATTCTGCACAGTTTAATGGCCCTAATAGCATTGCTATTACAGATTCGGGAGTAATTTATGTTTCTGAATATAATGCAAACAGGATACGGAAAATCACTCCGGAACCTCCGGTGGCTATCGATGATATACATAAGAAAGAACCTAAGTACGGAATCCTTCTTCAAAACTTCCCGAATCCATTCAATGGAGCAACAACGATAAGTTATCACATAATGTTGGCAGGAGAGGCAAACATCAGCATCTATAATTCTATTGGGAAAGAAATAAAAGTACTTGTCGATACCTTTAAGAACCCAGGGGAATATAGCATTGAGTTAAATGGAGAAAACTTTGATCCGGGTATTTACTATTGCAAAATGAATGTCAACCATAGGCTAATTGATTCCAAAAAGCTGGTTATAATCAGGTAAAGAATGATTGTATTGCTCTAATAGTCAGCTATATTTCTGCTATCAGAAAGGATTACGTTTAATGGTTATATATAGGAAACTGATAATATATTCCTAATAATCAAATGGGTTTGAATTTAAAAAGAAGTTACAAAATGGGAGTGACGGGGCGAAGCTGTATCAGATCTGAAAATTATTATTGGGCCATAAAATTTTTTTAATTCGTAAGTATTATGAGAACAAAAATTATAGCTAGGCTTTTGTGTTTAGCAGGAATATTTGTGAGTTTTCTGCAAGTACATTAACAAATAAATTTCAATGAACAACTTATTGATGATAATACCCACGGAATGGGTGGGCTATATGCATGCGATCTGGATGGAGATTCAGATACTGATGTGTTATGTGCAACCTTAAGACAGACACCTAATGAATGACAAAGTTAACCTAGTGGACATAGGAAAAGATATTCTTGATCATCACTTCAATGACAAGATAGTTTCAGTAAATGACCATTGTTTGAGAATAGCCATTAACGAAGACAATACTTTCCCTTGGCATAGACACAATTTTACCGATGAATTATTTATTGTCCTAGAAGGAAATCTGAAAATTGAATTTGAAAACGGGGAATTTGTAGACCTTTTTCCAAACGAAACTTATTGCGTAAAATCCGGATTAATTCATCGGACAATTGCTATAAATCGTACAGTTAATCTATGTTTTGAGAGTGACAATGAAGACACTGAATTCCTAGATTTTAATAAAATAGACAGACAATGAAAAGGCAGCACATAACATTGCATATAGCTTATGGCGGGTGAAATGTTAATTTAAAGGTTTTCGTTCTCATGCAAGTTCGTCTTGGGCTGACAGTGAAGTGCTTCGAAAACCGCCACAAGCCATATGCGATACCGTTAACTGCAAGTTTACAGGATAATCAAATAATTTGGTTTTGTAATGATGGTGGACTTCCCATTATCTGGACAAAAATCATTATCGGTTCAGTGGTGTACAGTGTACATTCCGTTTATGCTTCTGATTTCGACAATGATGAAGATATGGCCATTGTTGGTGCGGCATACGCCGGAAGTCCCGGGATAGCCTGGTGGAGGAATGATGGCGGAGAACCCGTTGTATGGACAAAATTTACTGTTGCACAAAACTTCATCAACGCCCATGAAGTTTAGTTGAAGATTTAGATAAGTATGGAAATCCTGATATTTTTGGTGCTTCTTCAGATCTAAATACTATAGCATGGTGGCGAAATGATAGCGATGGTTCAACATCATGGACAAAATTTGTTATTACTAATGATTTCATCCGACCATGGCCGTTGTTTGTTTGTGATTTAAATGTGAATATCTCTTCTGCATACAAAAGATGTTTTAGAAAGATACCGGTTTGCAGGTATACTTTCATCTTATTAATCTGTTGCACTTACTACTTGAATCTATATATAGCCATGAAAAGAATAAAAATGAATTTTGTCCTTTTAGCTGCATTGGTCATTACAATATTACCATCAATGTCACAAAACAATTTGAAAGAATTTGATTCAGGCTTTATAAAGGTAGAAGGAGGCAATTTATATTACGAAATTGCTGGTAAGGGAGAAAACATCATCTTAATTCATGATGGATTAATACACTGCGAGGTTTGGGATAAACAATTGCCCGTATTTGCAAAAAAATATTGCGTTGTCCGCTACGATCGTCGCGGTTATGGTAAATCTTCTAATCTACAAACTCAATTTTCGGATGTTGAAGACTTAAAACAAATATTTCTTCAACTTAAGATTGATCGAGCCATTCTAATCGGCATGTCGGCCGGTGGTGGTTTGGCCATCAATTTCACCCTGAAATATCCAGAAAATGTATCTGCCTTGGTTTTAGTTGGTGCCGTAGTAGGAGGGTTTTCTTATACGTCTCATTTCATGACTCGTGGTGGTCATGTCAATTCATTGGAAAAGCTATTGGCCAGTCCACCAGAAATGATTCAATATTTTGGATGGGAAGATCCTTATCAGAAATATCCGGAAAATATAAAGGCAAAAGAAACATGCTTAAAATTGTTACAAGCCAATCCGATCAATGTTGATGCTAATAAATTCAATTATATGAAACCCGCTGAACGAACCGCGATAAAATTTCTTTCTGAGATCAGCGTGCCTGCATTGGTTTTGGTTGGTGAATTTGATATCCCGGATGCTCATGCACATTCAGGGGCTATTGAGTCAGGAATCCCAGATGCCAGGCGGGAAATTATATTTAAAGCTGGCCATTTGATCCCTTTGGAACAACCCGAAGCATTTAATTCAGCAGTTATGAAGTTTTTAAATAGCATGGAATAATAGGAAATGAGGGATTTAAAAAGAACGGAGGTCATTGTTAAACATACCATAATAGACTGATGAGCTTGTTTATCTAGAAGTACTTCAACTAGTGAAAGTATATGACAGTCTTGGTAAGGTTTACATGAATATGAAATTGAAATTTAATAGAAAATGAACGAATTTTTTAAAAAAAATTATAAACCAATTTAATATGAAAGTACTAATAATAGCAATCTTTATTTTAATGGTTAATTTGAACCATGGTTATTCTCAGGATGAACTTTTAATTGATGCAAAAACAAAAGAAGAAGTTGTAAAAAAGGTCGCTTCAATTATGAAAGAAAAATATGTTTTTGCTGATATTGGAGATAAAATGGCTAAGCATATTATAGAGCAATTTGAAAAGGGAGAATATAAATCTTATATAGAACTGGAACCATTTTGCAAAAAAATGACTTCTGATTTGAGAGATATTAGTAATGACAAACATATTTATGTATTCTTTAGCCCTGAAGAAGCTTTATTGGTAAGAGCAGAAAAAGGAATGTTACCTAAGGATGAAATTAAAAAAATAAATGAGAGATACATTGAGTCTGATAAAAAAGAAAATTTCGGATTCAAAAAAGTTGAAATCCTTGATGGAAATATAGGTTATCTTGATATAAGGTATTTCACAAATTCAGATACTTTGGAGGAAACGCTAAATGGTGCAATGAAATTTCTATCAAATTCTGATGCCATAATTATTGATTTAAGAGACAATGGAGGTGGGACATTAACTCCACTTTTACCCAGTTATTTTCTTTCAAGTGATAAAGTTTATTTAGGTGGTTGCGTCTGCAGAGATACAATTCAAAATGAATATTCCTGGTCATTAACCAATATCAATGGCAAACGTATGTTAAAAGTTGAATTGTATATTCTTACTAATTCTAAGACTTTCTCAGCAGCAGAGGATTTTTCTTATACCATGCAAAGTTTAAAACGAGCAGTTGTGGTTGGAGAAACAACAAAGGGAGGAGCACATCCCGTAGATGTTTTAATAGTGAAAGGAGATATTTTAACACAGATCCCTATATGTGAATCATATAATCCAATAACAAAATCTAACTGGGAAGGAGTTGGTGTCAAGCCTGATTATCTGGTGGCGTCAGAGGATGCATTAAATACTGCATATGTACTGGCATTAAAGAATATAATACGAAAAACTTCAGATGAAGAATATAAATCTGAATTAACTATACTTTTAAAAAATGTTGAAAAATAAGCATAGTATGATAAAAACACGAAAATCCAGGAAACTTGTTATTATCATCCTGTTATCTGCATTTCCCGATATTCGGCAAACCGAAATTGATATTGCTGAAGTTACCAACTTCTCTCCAGCAAATTAATTTCTCATGCTAACGATAAAAAGGGAAAGTGGAGTGATCAAAAGATGAATTTTTTGATAAAAGAATGACTACTGATAATCAATATCTTACTTAACGTTAGTCAGAATTTTAAATACATAAAAAAGAATATTTCTATGAAAAACAAAAACAAACTATGGTGGTACTTAGGCGTCGTATTTATACTAAGCTATGGATGGCAATATTTGATCTATTTAACAGGAGGGATCGAATCAAAACTTTTTCCGTTCTTGATGTTGTTTCCCGGCATTGTTGCAGTGTTTTTTATCATTTTATCCAAAACTGGTTTCCTGAAAATCGGTTGGGGGTTGAAAAATTGGGGATATATTTTACCAGCCATTTTTATCCCGCTTGTAGTTTCCCTTGGACTAGTTTTAATAATTGAAGGATTAAATTGGGGCAGTCTGTCGGAAAAGCTCTTTGTTTTTAATAACGGAATGTTAGAGAGTACAAAAATAGGTTTACTCTTGGGTAACGATAAGCAGACAATTACTTTCTTCATAGTCAATCTTACCCTTTCACATATTGTATTTCTGATTGGCGGTAGCATTTTAACATTAGGGGAAGAATTGGGATGGCGGGGATATTTGCAAGAAAAATTATTAAGAAAATATGGTTTAATTTGGGGGTTTATATTTTTAGGTGCAATATGGGGATATTGGCATCTGCCAATTATCTTAATGGGATACAACTTTCCGAGTCAACCTGTTTTAGGAGCACTAATACTTATGCCTGTTGGTACAATATTTATTGGGACATTTCTTGGTTGGATTTATTTGCGCTCCAAAAGTATCTGGATGCCTGCGCTGGCACATGCTTCTTTAAATCTTTTCTCAGGCTTTCTTTATGGAATGACAATGAATATTAATGAGTTATCCAGACAATTAGTATGGATAGCTGCCTGGGGAATTGTAGCAACTTTTTGTTTGATTGACATATATAAAACCAAACCAATACTCTGGCAGGAAATAGAAACAAAAGCAGATAACAATGTAAATAAAAAATAAACAAAATAGTAGTAATGTCAATTTTTATAACCCGTTTGAACTTGCTTGCAAATTGAAAGATTTGTGCTTCTAAATGTTCATTGTTTAATGCTAAATACCTAATGATATAGCATGAAACTTAGATATGTATTAATGATTTTTGGGGCTATTATTGTTTCCACCAGAACTATTGCACAAGTTTGTTCAATCGGATCATCCTCAAAGAATTTGTTTATTCTGGATGGTCATAATCACCAGGGATTTCCAAACTTTAATGATGATAGTATTTGTTTTGAAATGATGAACCTTAAAAAGAAAGGTTATGATGCTATTGTTTTTCAATTACCAAAAGATAGATCAAAAAGAAACCATTGACTGGTCAGGAAATTTGCGAAAACATCAATAAAACAAAAAAATATCAGAAGATAATATTTGTTTTCAAGTAGTTGATTCTGCTTCTGAACTCGAAAATGGCCCTTCAAGTGACAAAATACTATGCCTTTTTGCAATAGAATACTTTCATGGATTATTTGACAAGGATACAAATTTAATCTCGCAATGTAAAAAGTCAGGTATTGCATATATTACTATTATTGATTCGCCAAAGGATAGCCTGTTTTTTCAAAAAGATAACAAATACTTTCTAACCGAGCAAGGTCAGAATGTTGTCAAAAAAATGAATGCATTGGAGCTAAAAGGGTCCTAAGTCAGGAACTCATAGGGTATTACGTGGTGGAGGTTGCTGGTATAGCCCGGATGAATTAAGAGTTTCATCTAGATGTGGGAGTCCTGTTGATATAGGAGGAAGTAACGGTGGTTTCCGAGTTGTGCTTGAAATTAAATAAACAGAAAATGAGATTAAGAATGAGTATCGCTTATTTAAAATTTAGATAATGAGAATGCGAAAAAAATGCTTAACAAATTGAAGAATTAAAACCAAAAAAATAAAATAAAATTATGAAAAAAATAATTTACGTTTTACTGTTTTTGCCACTAATCGGGCTTTCACAAACTCAGGATTTATCAGAATTGAAAGGCCTTTATCTAGGTCAAAAACCACCTGGAAAAATTGCTGTTAAATTTGCGCCAGATGTTATCAATTATGAACCACATGAATCTCCTTTTTTTTATAATAATGGGGAAAGTATTCTTATTGGTACGATGATGGAAGGAACAAAACACTATCAAAAAATAAATCAGGGATGGTCATTGACAAAAGATATTCCATTTAGTTTACCCAAAAACTGCCAGGGGTTATCTTTTTCTCCTACTGGGGAGAGAATTTATTTTCTTATCTGGGAGAATGATGACGAAAATTTTTACTTTATTGAAAAAAATAAAAATGGCTGGACATCTCCCAAATCTCTGGGTGAAGATGTAAATGCTTTCAAAACCCATTGGCAATTCTCGATTGCCAAAAATGAGAATTTATATTTTTCGTCCGATGGAATAAGGGTTTCTGTTTTTGATGGAGACAAACATCTTAAACCTATT
>JAHJRE010000063.1 GCA_018831055.1 Bacteroidota bacterium | reverse complement strand
GAGCGAAGTCGAGGGGAACAATGAACAATTTCCTGCCCCGAGCGAAGTCGAGGGGAACAATGAACAATTGCCTGGATAATGGAATTTTCGGTTGGTTTTAGGTTAGCGGTTAGGGATTATTTGTATTTCCTGGAAGAAAAATCGGAAGGTATTCTTTGTACCAGCGATTCTGTTATCATTGAAAGGGCTGGAATACAGATTTTTGATCTCGCAAGGCATTGTCTTGAACATCATTTTCAACCTGATTTCACAGATTTGCGCCTGATAATAGCCCAATAATTACTATCTTTGTATTATCATTCTCCAATGGGGGTGCCCTAAAGTTACGGGCTGAGATCATACCCATTGAACCTGATCCGGGTAATGCCGGCGAAGGGAACACAGATGCAACCTTCCGTTGCTATTATGCTCCCGTTTGAATTATTGTATAACCAAAACAAACGGAAAAATGAAGTTCTTTACATTAACAGCATTAACTGCATTGTTGCTGGTTTCAACAGTGCAGGGACAGTTTTCCCTATCCGGCAGGATAGTCGAGAAAGCTACGGGAAAGGTACTTCCGGGTGCCCATATCATCCTGGAAGGAACTTATCTTATCACAACCAGTGATGTCAATGGTGAATTTAATTTCAAAGATCTTTCGCAGAGAAATTACACTTTGAAAATCAGTTTCATTGGATTTCAAACTCATTCAGAACAGATTGAGTTGAAAGAAGATCTACGGATAGAGGTTGAGATGGAGAGAACCGCCATCATGCAGGATGAAGTTATTATCAGGGCCTCACGTCTGGGCAATGAGAATCCGGCATCAGGCACCCTTCTCGACAGGGAAGACATTCAGAGGCAAAATGACGGCAAAGATCTTCCCATGCTCCTAAGTCTTACACCTTCTCTAACCAGCACTTCCGATGCCGGAACCGGCATAGGTTACACCGCTTTGCGCTTAAGAGGATCGGATGCATCGAGGATCAATGTCACCTTAAACGGTATCCCATTGAACGATGCTGAATCGCAGTCTGTCTTTTGGGTAGACTTACCGGATCTGGCATCCTCGGTCGAAAACATCAGCATCCAGCGTGGTGTGGGAACCAGCAGCAATGGATCTTCAGCATTCGGTGGTAGTATTAACATCAAAACACGTGAGATGAAAGCCGAACCATATGCTTCCTATGATGGCTCAGCGGGTTCATTCCGTACATTCCGCAACACACTTTCATTTGGGACGGGTTTAATCAAAGGTCACTGGAGCATTGACGGCAGGTTATCCAAAATAACCTCCGACGGATATATTGACAGGGCTTTTTCCGACCTAAAATCCATATTCATATCTGCCGGATATTATGGAGAAAAAAGCATCCTGAAATTTAATCTGATTTCAGGAAAGGAAAAAACCTATCAATCATGGGCTGGAGTACCCAAAGACTCCCTGAAAACCAACCGGACCTATAATCCTTTTACTTATGAGAACCAGACGGATAATTATCAGCAGGATCATTACCAGACCTTTTTCTCACGGGAGCTACATCGGAACCTTTTGTTAAACATGGCACTTCACTATACTTGCGGAAGAGGTTATTATGAAGAATACCAGGATTTAAATGATCCTTATTCCGCAACTTCATTAAGCTATTATGGACTTGACACATTATTTATCGGAAGTGATACCATCAGCAAGACCGATCTCATCAGGCAGAAATGGCTAAGCAACGATTTTTATGGAGCCACAGCATCTCTTCATTACAAATCCGGGCGTTGGGACATCATCCTGGGAAGCTCCTGGAATACATATTCAGGAAGGGCTTACGGAGAGATTATATGGGCAAGGTTTGCCAGTGATGGGTTCAAGGGATACAGATGGTATGAAAACAACAGCAATAAAAGTGATTACAGTGTTTACCTCAAAGCGAAATTCAATGCCAATTCCCATATCGGGTTTTTCGGTGACCTTCAATACCGCTATATTGATTACCGGATAAAAGGCACGGAAGACGCCTTTGGAGAGGTTACCCAACAGCATTATTTCAGTTTCCTGAATCCCAGGGTGGGCATTGAACTGATGGCGGGCGAAAAACACACCAGTTTTCTGGCATTAGCCATGGCCAACCGGGAGCCCAGCAGGCAAAACTATATTGATGCAACAGCCGACGACAGACTTCCTGTCCATGAGACTTTATATGATCTTGAATTAGGACATGAATACCGCAGCAACAAGATTGTACTAACCGGAAATCTGTATTACATGCAATATCGCAATCAATTGGTAGCCACAGGAGAAATCGACAATGTAGGCTATCCCATCCTACGCAACGTCCCATCAAGTTATCGCGCCGGAATCGAGCTGGTTGCAGGATTAAAACCCGTTAAAGGTCTGCAATGGGATCTTAATGCGACACTGAGCCGAAACCGGATAAAAGATTTCAGTGAATCAGTGGATGATTATGATACCTGGGGTAAAATAATTATTGAACACGGTGAAACGGAGATTTCTTTCTCGCCCTCTCTGATCGCAGGAAGCATGATCACATGGGAACCTGTGAAAAATTTGCGGGCAAGACTATCATCGAAATATGTCGGAAGTCAGTACATCGACAATACAGCATCAAAAGAGAGAAGTCTGGATCCATATTTCATTAATAACTTCAAAATCAGTTATCATATAACAAAGGAATTATTTCAGGAAATAGGTATATCCTTTGAAATTCTCAATCTTTTCAACGAGGAATATGAGACCAACGCATGGGTATACCGGTATTATCAGGGGGGGCAATATTACACCAGTGACGGTTATTTTCCGCAGGCAGGCATACACTTTATGGCCGGATTATGGCTTAAGCTATAAAACATAGATAAATTACTGTATTTTTGCACAAATAACCGATCTTATTAACTGATGGTTGAAATAGTTGAAACTCCAAGAGATGCCATGCAGGGCATCCAACCCTTTATACCTACCCGGTCGAAAGCAGATTACATCAATGCCTTGCTAAAAGTGGGATTTGATATAATCGACTTTGGCAGTTTTGTATCACCAAAAGCGATTCCACAATTGCGGGATACGGCAAAGGTGCTTGAGATGCTTGACATCGACAATACGAAAACCAGGTTATTGGCCATCGTTGGCAATCAGCGGGGGGCAGAAGAGGCTGCAATATATGATAAGGTTACCTATTTGGGCTACCCCCATTCCACATCGGATATCTTTCTGCAAAAAAACATCAACTCTACGCTTGAAAAATCCCGAAAGACCGTTGAGGCACTAAAAAATATATGCTCGAAAAACGGAAAGATACTTTCGGTTTATTATTCCATGTGTTTTGGCAATCCTTATGGAGAAGAATGGAATCCGGAACAGTTATGGCAGGAAACTGAAATAATGCGACAAATGGGTGTAACCAGGATTGTATTATCCGACACGATTGGGGTGGCCACACCGGAAAGCATACGACATACATTTCGCCAACTTGTGCCTTCTTTCCCCGACATACAATTCGGATTGCACATTCACAGCACCATGCAGCAATGGTATGAAAAAATTGATGAAGCCTATAAAGGCGGCTGCAGAAGTTTTGAAGGTGTGCTGAATGGTTTGGGGGGATGCCCCATGGCTGGACATGAACTCGTTGGCAACCTGCGTACCGGTCTCTTATTGGAATATTTTGAAAAAAATGGCATTCCTGTAAAAATTGATAAAGAGGCTTTTGAGAATGCCATTACGAAATCCATTACTACCTTTGCACTGCTGAAGTTTAAAAAGTTCTGATAAAATGGCCGAAGCAATCCGGATACGCAATAAAAAAGCTTCTTTCCAATATTTTCTGGAAGAAAGGTTCGTTGCTGGTATACAACTCACAGGAACAGAGATAAAATCCATCCGGGCAGGGAAAGCCAGCCTTGCTGAAGCCTATTGTGCTTTCCGCAACAATGAGCTTTTCGTGGTGAACATGCATATAGCAGAATACGAGATGGGTAATATTTACAATCATGATCCGAAAAGGGAAAGGAAGCTTCTGCTTACAAGAAGGGAACTAAAAAAACTTCAGATAAAGATAAACGAACGCGGATATACCATCGTTCCGACGGTACTTTTCATAAACGAAAAAGGGCTGGCGAAGATGGAAATTGCCCTTGCCAAAGGAAAACAATTGTTTGACAAAAGGGAAGACATAAAAAAAAGAGATGTTTCGCGGGAAATTGACCGCAACAATCGGTGGTGACCAACTAATTCATGGAAAAAATGAGAAGAACATTTCCAATACTAATGCTCCTGGTAATTTTTTGTCTACCGGCAATATCCCAGGAAAACATCAAATGGTACACTTTTGAAGAAGCTATTATCTTGAACGCCAAGGCTCCCCGTCCTGTTTTTATTGATGTATACACGGATTGGTGCGGATGGTGTAAAAAGATGGATAAAGACACTTTCACCCATCCGGAGATCATCAGTCTGATGAACACAAAATACTATCCTGTAAAATTCAACGCAGAAACCAAAGACACGATTGATTTTAAAGGAGTTACATTTATCAATCCCAATCCAGGACAGGGTCGTTCTGCCCATCAATTGGCGGCAGCCTTATTACAAGGCAAGCTTTCTTACCCATCTACGGCCTTCATGAATGATAAGATGGAATTACTAACCATTGTTCCAGGATACATGAAGCCAGAGAACCTCGAACCCATTCTGCATTATTTCGGCAACGGAGAATACCTTAAAAAGGACTGGGATACCTTTTCCGCGGAATTTCAAAGTAAGATCACCGTAAAGTAAGTAAGTCAATTATTTGCCTCTTACCTCAAACGACGACGAAGCAGAGAATCCGTTCTGATCGTATACAGTAATCTGATGCTTTCCGGGTTGAGGGCTGCATTCGATTTGATGCAATCCTTGTGTTTGTCCAAGGTATTGATCATCCAGATGCCAAAAGACTTTTGCATTTACATCCCTGTGTGCCAGTTCAAAAACGGCTTTCCCCAAACTTCCGCCAAACTCGCGTGGGATAAGAATGTTGACCCCATTTCCCGGGTAGATGAACTCCATGGGTGCCAGGCCTGACTTTCTCAAACAATCAGGCCGGAAAGGAGGTAAGGGTTTATAAGCAGGATTTTTCATTCTGTAGTATTTGTCGGCGGCAGGAGGCAGCACAAACCAGGGTATTGGTTTAATCCTGGTTATCTCTTCACAATCCGCATGCACCCTGAATTTTCCTATCTCATCGAGGTGAATGATCTGGTGAAAAGGACAGGAGGGCAATTGCAACGAAGAGGCTATTACCCAGGCCGTGTCGGCCTCACCACAATAATCCCCTGCTCTGTAGCCGCTCAGTTTGCATACAGGCACACGTATCAGTTCATCATAGGGAGGATCAAACCACCGGCCTGAAGGAAGAAGGCGGAAGAGATCGAACATAATGGGAGCTGCAGAGGAAACGCCGCTCAATCCGGCCCTGCCTTCACCATCAGCATTACCCACCCATACGGCTACTACATGGTCGGGAGTGACACCAACTGCCCAGGCATCCCTGAACCCAAAGCTTGTTCCTGTTTTCCAGGCAATCTTACCGGATGATGAGAACTGCTCCCAATGTACTTCCTCATCCGGGCGATTCACTTTAAGCAGCGCCTCAAGCGTAAGCCATACAGAACCGGCAGATAACAATGGATTTGGGCTCATGTTGCCCTCAAAAGCAGCGTCCTGCAACAATGACGGGTCATTTTCCATCAGGTTAAGTTTTCGAAAATCCTCCAAAACATTATATTTTCCGCTTCTATCATAAAACTTTCTCAAGGTACGGGCCATCCCGGCATAAACACTGGCAAGGTCCCACAATGTGACCTCTGCACCGCCCAGGATGACAGACAATCCGTAATCATCAGCCGGCCGGTTGATGGTTGTAAAACCAAGATCCTGTAACAGATGACAAAAGCGGTCATGGCCAAAGTCCTGCAACATTCTCACGGCGGGAACATTAAGTGACCGGCTTAGCGCCATACTGGCGGGGACAACACCATCATACTGGTAATTAAAATTCTTCGGAGAAAATCCTCCCATCCATGTTGGAATGTCCTTTACCAGTGAATTGGGTAGTATAAGTCCATCATCAAGCATGGCAGCATAAAGAAATGGTTTTAGAATGCTTCCGCTGCTTCGCGGAGCGGTTATAACATCTACATAATTCTCATGAAGCGTTTCTCCCCCCGGGGAGGTATTGCCAACATAGGCGATCACATTGCCTGTTGTAACTTCCGCAACGATTGCAGCAGCATTATGTATCTGGTTAAGTTCCAGTATCCGGTGATGTG